>NZ_NVQC01000010.1 GCF_003044035.1 Candidatus Methylomirabilis limnetica | reverse complement strand
AGGCTCGGGTGTGGCCATCGAAGAACATCTCCTGTCGCTCGTACGGATAGGCCCGCACAAAGGGCATGCCCGAATAGCGCGATCGCATACAGAAGAGCTTGACCTGCCGCTCCTCTCCTGCCATGCGGACCCAGGCAGCTCCCCAGTCGACTTCCGCCTCCTGCGCGAGCTCCGGGTCTAAGGGGATGACCGCTGTGACTGTCGGCCATCCCAGCCGAGCCTTCTGCTCCCGCACCCATCGTCTAACTGTCGACTCCGCACCCGGAAAGGCATACTCTTCGACCAGTCGGGTCCAGATCCGGTGCGCCGTGTGGCGATGCTTCTTGGGGGTCTCCTGATCCGTGCGGAGCCAGCCCTCGATGATGGCGGCGACCGAGTCCATCACCCGGGAGGCCGGTTCGTGCCTCCTCCGGTACTTAGGCTCCCAGCCAGCTAGAACCTTGCGGATCGTTTTGCGTGTATGCCCAGTCTCCCGCGCGATCTGACGAATACTCTTCTGATACACCCGAGCGGCCGTCCTGATGAGCTCGTACTGATCCATCCCTAGCACTCCTCTCCCTCCCTGTCTCTGGTGTGGTCTTGCTCGAACACACGAGAAACAGCGAGCGTATCAGAGTGGGCTCCTTTTGCTCGATCATTGCCGTGTTAGGTGGGTCCCTTTTACTCTAGCGAAATCAATTTGTCTGGTAGTTGTCGATTTGAACAGTCGAACAATGGTCGGAATGGTGTTCGACGTCGGTTTCCCGAACCGTTCGGTTGTAGGGGCACGTTGCAACGTGCCCCTACCCGGGTCGATGACGATAATTCCATGGAAATGGTTTGGCATGATCACAAATGCGTCTATCCCCACATCCTGTCGGATTTTACCGGTCCGTTCCCATTCCCGACGTACGATTTCACCATATTCATTTAATCGCATTTCTCCATCCACCGCCTCGCCGAACAACAATATCCGATCCTGGACACAGGTGGTGATGAAATACGCCCCAGCCTGCGAATAGTCGTAACCCGTCAGACGGACGCTGCGGCGGTGCGGGCGTTGGAGGTTATTGTTCATGCCACCCTACCCTTCCGTCTAGGGCACGTAGCAACGTGCCCCTACAGGATTTTCACGATCTATCGTCCATTGGTGTTCGATGTCGGTTTCCCGAACCGTTCGATTGTAGGGGCACGTTGCCACGTGCCCCCGATTACATATCCATCCCATTGGATTCGTTGTCAATAAGAAATTAAGGCTTAATTCGCCTTTACAACCCTTGGCCTGTCAAGTACTCTTTGGCTAGCAAATCCCCCCAAACGAGCGGACAGCATAGCGCACGTTGGAATTGCCCAGAAAGCCCCCCACCCGTCCCCTCCCCCTCCGAGGGGGGGAGGGTTGGAAAGGGGGTATGGATCGGAGAAAGGATGTCGTCAGAGATCAGGCGTGTGGCTGTTCTGGGGGCGGGCGTGATGGGGAGCGGTATCGCCGCGCACCTTGCGAATGCCGGCATTCCTACCTTCCTGCTTGACATTGTTCCGTCTGAGCTGACGGAGGAAGAGCGACGCAAGGGGCTGACCAGGGAAAGCCCTGCGTTCCGCAATCGTATCGCTGCAAAAGGCCTTGAGTACGCCCTCAAGGCTTCTCCGCCCGCCTTCTACTCGCCTAAAGACGCCCGCCTGATTACCATCGGGAATATCGAAGACCATCTCGAATGGCTCTCCAGGGCCGACTGGATAGTCGAGGCGGCACCCGAGCGGCTTGAGATCAAGCAGGCCCTCCTTGCAAAGGTTGAAGCCCACCGCAGACCGGGAACCCTCATCAGCAGCAACACTTCGGGGATCCCGATCCGGCTACTGGTCGAGGGGCGGTCTGCCGACTTTCGCCGGCACTTTCTGGGCGCGCACTTCTTTAACCCGCCGCGATACATGAAACTCCTGGAACTGATCCCTGGTCCCGAGACCCTGCCCGAGGTGAGGCAGCGGATGGCCGCTTTCGCGGAACGGACGCTGGGCAAGGGAATTGTCTTTGCTAAGGACACCCCGAACTTTATCGCCAACCGGATTGCCGCCTTCGGCCTCTTTACCGCCATGCGGCTCATGGTGGAGGGAGACTATTCGATCGAGGAGGTGGATCGGCTCACCGGAGGCGCCATTGGTCGCCCCAAGACCGCAACGTTTCGAACGGTCGACCTGGTTGGCCTCGATACGGTGGTGCTCATCGCCACCAATATCGCCGAGGCTCTCTCGGACGATCAGGAGCGGCAGGCCTATACCATTCCCCCCTTCCTCCTGGAGCTGGTGAAGCGCGGCTGGTTGGGCGAGAAGGCCGGACAAGGGTTCTACAAGCGGGTCAAAGGGGCCAACGGGAGCGAGATCCTGGTCCTCGATTACAAGACGATGGAGTACCGACAGCAGCGGCCGGTGACCTTCCCCTCACTCGACATGACCCAGGGGATCGAGGAGCCCGTGGAGCGACTTCGAGCGCTGACCTCTGCCGATGACCGCGCCGGTCATTACGTGTGGCAGGTCTTACGCGAGACCCTGCTCTACACTGCACATCGCATCCCTGAGGTCGCTGATGACATCATCAGTGTGGACCAGGCCATGAAGTGGGGCTTCGGCTGGGAGTTGGGACCGTTCGAGCTCTGGGACGCGCTGGGGGTCAAGCAGGCTAGCGCTCGTATGACGCAAGAGGGCAAGGCGCTTGCACCGCTGGTGACCACGCTGCTTCAGAGCGGTACCGAGAGCTTCTACCGTCGCGAGGCGGGACGGCAATACGCCTTTGACCTCTGGGCAGCCAAACAGGTTGAGGTTCCGGAGCGATCTGGGATCATTCATCTCCGAACGTTGCATGAACGGCAACAGGTGGTCGATCGCAGTCCCGGCGCGTCGCTTCTCGACTTGGGAGATGGGGTCGCCTGTCTGCAGTTCCACTCCAAGAACAACGCCATCGGTCCTGACATCCTTCAGATGATGCGGACGAGCCTGCAGCATTGCACCGAGCAATTTGACGCCCTGGTGATCGGAAATCAGGGAAAACACTTCTGTGTCGGCGCGAATCTGATGGCCATCCTCTTCGAGGCCCAGGATGAGAACTGGGACGACATCGAACTGATGGTGCGGGCCTTCCAGGATGCCAACATGGCGCTCAAGCTTTTCGAGAAACCGGTGGTAGCGGCCCCGTTTTCCATGACGCTCGGCGGCGGGTGCGAGATCTGTCTGCACACCGCGAGGATCCGCGCTGCCGCCGAAACCTACATCGGGCTCGTGGAAGTGGGCGTCGGGTTGATCCCGGCCGCAGGAGGCTGCAAGGAGATGCTGCTCCGAAGCCTGGAAGGTATCCCGGAAGGGGCGGAGGTGGATCTGCTTCCGTTCTTCCGCCATGCCTTCGAAACGATCGCCTTCGCTAAGGTCTCCACCAGCGCGAAGGATGCGCAGCGGCTCGGCTACATCAGGCCAACCGATAGGTTTACGATGAACCAGGATCGCCTGCTGCACGAGGCGAAGCAGGTGGCCCTTGGGCTGGTTGCCGAAGGGTATACTCCACTCCAGCCAAGAGATGACATCAAGGTTCTAGGGACGCGCGCCATCGCCGCAGTAGACACGCAGTTGTATAACATGAAGCGTGGAGGCTACATCAGCGATCATGACGAGCGGATCGCCAGGAAGTTGGCCAATATCCTTGCTGGTGGCGATGTGGCGCCCCGAACCCTGGTCACTGAGCAGCATCTCCTGGATCTGGAGCGGGAGGCCTTTCTCAGCCTGTGCGGTGAACGAAAGTCCCAGGAGCGGATGCAGCACATGCTGAAGACCGGCAAGCCGCTGAGGAACTGACAGAACGCTTCAGAAGCGTGCTGTCCCACCTTCCTCACCCTCCCCTGTAGGGGCAGGCCTTGTGCCTGCCCAGATCGGGCGACCACAAGGGTCGCCCCTACGCCGAGGAGGGAGGGGGGACTTGCCAGGCAATGACACGCGGAGAGTAAAGGCATGAAAGAGGCTGTGATTGTGGCGGCGGTGAGAACGGCGGTGGGTAAGACGCCACGCGGTACGCTCAGCGCCACACCCCCTACCGCGATGGCGGCGACTGTGATTGCCGGACTCATGAAGCGGGTGCCTGGACTTCAACCTGGAGAGGTCGAGGATGTCATCATCGGCTGTGCCTTCCCGGAGGCGGAACAGGGCATGAATATGGCGAGGGTCGCGGCGCTGCGGGCAGGGTTGCCTTACACCGTTGCTGGGCAGACCGTAAACCGCTTCTGCTCTTCCGGGCTCCAGACCATCGCTATGGCGGCCGAGCGGATCATGGCCGGCTTTGCCGACGTGATCATTGCCGGCGGAGCAGAGAGCATGAGCCTGGTCCCGATGAGCGGGAATACATACGCGCCCGACCCCTACCTCGCGGAGCACTATCCGGCTGTCTACATCTCGATGGGAAACAGCGCCGAAAATCTTGCCCACACGTATCAGATAAGCCGAGAGGAGCAGGATGGCTTTGCCCTGCAGAGCCACCTCAAGGCCGCCGCCGCCATCAGGGAGGGACGATTTAAGGACGAGATCGTCCCGCTCACCGTTGTGAGGAGGACATTCCGTGGGGAGGGTGCGCCACGCATCGTCACCGATGAGATGATCTTCGACACCGACGAGGGGGTCCGGTACGATACCTCTGTCGAGGCGCTCGCCAGGCTCCAGCCGGTCTTCCACAAGAGCGGTACCATTACCGCCGGCAACTCGTCCCAGACCAGCGACGGCGCGGCCGCGGTTTTAGTCATGTCGCAGGAGAAGGCGCGCCAGTTGGGGCTCACGCCGCTCGCGGTCTTCAGGGCGTTCGCCGTCGCAGGCGTGCCGCCGGATCTCATGGGGATCGGACCGGTCGAGGCGATTCCTAAGGCGCTCAAGCTGGCGGGACTCACCCTTGACCAGATCGACCTGATCGAGCTAAATGAGGCGTTCGCCGCCCAGGCTCTTGCCGTCATCCACGAGCTGAAGATCCCTACCCCTCGGGTGAACGTCAACGGCGGCGCCGTCGCCCTGGGTCATCCCCTCGGCTGCACCGGCGCGAAACTGACGGCGACGCTGTTGTATGAAATGCAGCGACGAAAAGCCCGCTACGGAATGGTCACGATGTGCATAGGCGGAGGCATGGGGGCTGCGGGCATATTCGAAAGGGTCTAGGGGTTAGGGTATGCAGTTAGGTCTAGAGGTGGAGTCAGTTGAATCCACTGGGGGTTCATTCCCCGCGGCTTGCCGAGAGTTCGTCATACCGGCGGAAGCCGGTATCCAGAGGGCCCGACTGGATTCCGTGTCAAGCACGGAATGACGGGCCAGAACAGAAGACGATACCCAGCGGCTTGCCGCGGGGTAGTTCATTAAGCCTATTCTTAGGCTATACCCTATACCCTTGCTCTTAGAGGAGGATCGGATGACTACGGCAAAGAATGAGCTCGTTGCGGGCGGTAGCTTTCTCATCCGCGAGACACCTCCTCAGGAGGTCTTTACGCCTGAAGATCTGAGCGAGGAACAGCAGATGATGCGGAAGCTGACACAGGAGTTCATCGAGGCCGAGGTCAAGCCTAAAGCCGAGCAGATCGAGCACCAGGACTGGGACCTTACGCTCACCCTCTTCAAGAAGGCTGGGGAGTTGGGGCTACTGTCGGTGGATATCCCGACCAAGTACGGCGGCTTGGGGCTGGATCTGATCACCTCCACGGTCATTGCTGAACAGATGATTGAGGGTGGCTCCTTTGCCATCTCGGTCTTGGACCACTCGGGAATCGGATCGCTCCCGATCGCCTGGTTCGGCAATGCCGAGCAGAAGGCCCGCTACCTGTCCCTGCTCGCCACCGGCGCAAAGATCGGCTCCTATGCGCTCACGGAGCCGGGCTCCGGCTCTGATGCGCTCAGCGCCAAAACGAAGGCGCTCCTCTCGCCTGACGGAAAGTCCTACATCCTGAACGGCACGAAACAGTTCATTACGAACGCCGGCTTTGCCGATCTGTACATTACCTACGCCAAGGTGGACGGCGACAAGTTCACAGCCTTCATCATCGACAAGGACACGCCCGGCGTCAGCCTGGGACCGGAAGAGAAAAAGATGGGGATCAAGGGAACCTCCACCAGGAGCGTGATCCTGGAGAATGCGAGGGTCCCCGTGGAGAACCTCCTCTATGAAATCGGCAAGGGACACAAGGTCGCCTTCGACCTGTTGAACATTGGCCGGCTCAAGCTCGGAGCCGGCTGCCTGGGTCTCTGCAAGCTGGCCCTGCGCGAGGCGGTCAGATACGCGAAGCAGCGCACACAATTCGGACAACCTATCGCCTCCTTCGGCCTCATCCAGAAAAAGCTGGCCGAGATGGCGATTCGGACCTATGTCACCGAGTCGATGGTCTATCGGACTGCCGGCCTGATCGAGCGGAACATATCAGGTATCGACCAGGAAGACGAGCGGGCGGGGATCGAGACCGCCAAGGGGGTTGAGGAGTACGCCGTTGAGTGCTCAATCAACAAGGTCTATGCCTCCGAGGCCCTCGATTACGTCGCTGACGAGACCGTCCAGATCTTCGGCGGCTACGGCTACATCGCGGGCTATCCGGCCGAGCGGATCTATCGGGATGCCAGGGTCAACCGACTCTTCGAGGGAACCAACGAGATCAACCGATTGTTGATTCCTACGACGCTTTTCCGGCGAACGCTGCAGGGACGCCTGCCACTCTTCGTTGCGACTCAGAAGTTGATGGCTGACCTGCTCGCGTACAGCCCGAGTCAAGAGGAGGCGCCCAAGGGTCACCTTGGTGAGCAGATCCGGATGCTCCAGCTAGCAAAGAAGATCGCGTTGATGGTCTCTGGAGCCGTCGTCCAGAAGTATCGCGAGCGGCTTGCAGACGAGCAGGAGATCCTGGGGGTACTGAGCGATCTGGTGATCGAGCTGTTTGCCATGGAGAGCGCGCTGCTCCGCACGCTGAAATCGGTAGAGCGAGATGGGGAGGGCGCGGTAGAATCGAAATCGGATATGGTCAAGGTCTATATGAGCGACGCCTTCGCCCGGATCGACTTACTGGCCAAGGAGGGCCTGGCCTCGATGGAGGAGGGTGATACGCTCTGGACTCAGCTCAGCGCCCTGAAGAAGTTGACCCGTTACACACCCAGCAACACTACCCGCCTGCGAAGGGCCATCGCCAGACGCATCATCGAGGCAGAGGACTATCGGGTCTGACGGTACTAATAACAAATCGACCGGTCATGGCGAGTACCCCATCCAGCGGGGGCGGACCCGCAGGTGGCAGAAACTTAGCCAGTTTCTGAGTAGGAGTAACGCGACGAAGCAATCCACGCTCTCGATTAATGTGAGATTGTCCCGAAAACCCCACCCTCTTCGGCGTAGGGGCGACCCTTGTGGTCGCCCGATCTGGGCAGGCACAAGGCCTGCCCCTACAAAATGACAAATTCTTCAGTGGTGCTCGCAGGTTCCGGGGCCGACCCACTCCTCACCATCCGTCCAGACCTCCTTTTTCCAGATCGGTACAATCTCTTTAAGGCGGTCGATCGCGTAGGCGCAGGCGGCGAGCGCCTCGTGACGGTGGGGGGCAGACACGGCGATGGCCACGCTCGCCTCCCCGACCTGTAGATGGCCGATCCGGTGCATCATGGCGACCTCGTCCACCTTCCATTTCTGGTGGATCTCTTCGACGATCTCGCGCATCTTGGGAATCGCCATCTCCCGGTAGGCTTCATACTCTAAGTAGCGGACCTGTCGACCCCGCGTCTGCTCTCGCACCACGCCGAGGAAGGTTGCGACGGCCCCAGAGCTCGACCGCTTCACGGCATTCACGAGCGGCTCCAGCGAGAGCGGCTGATCGGTGATTTCAAACATCGGTTCCCCCACTCACAGGGGGGATTAACGCAACTTCATCCCCCTCTGCCAACCTCTTATCAGTAGAAGCGTACTCTCGATTAACTGAAAACAGGAGCGATCCAGTGAGCGCCTGCAACCTCGGGAACTGGGATCCAAGCTGGCTTATGAGCTGAATCAGCGCGGCCCCCTCCGGCAGATCAACGATCAGCTCGCCGACCCCGACAATCTCACGAACGGCCGCGAAACATCGCACTCGAACCTTCATCGCAGTCTCTCCACGATCCGGTCGTATCGCTCCACTAAGAAAATCTCCCCTCGCCCCTCTTTTCCAAAGAGGGGTACCTCTCTTTGGAAAAGGGAGGTCAGGAGGGATTCTTCGATCACGTTAAGCGATTATCTTGATGGAACTAATAATGATATCACGATACATTCTTTACAACGCCTTTGTACACGCATGTTACGAACCATCCCTCATGCATTATCTAGGAAATATTACTTCTTTCACTTTCTCTAATCAATACCATGATCCCTCCGAAATTGTCAACCTGAGACGATTCCAAGCCAGTATTTACCAAGAAAACAACTTCTCGCTTGACCTTTGAGGCTTCTTATGTTAATTGAATAAAAAAAGGTTAGTCACGAGGGACCCGTTGTACGAGGAGGGTTAGCGAGGGTGACACGAAAACAGCCAAGGATTACAGCAAAACCGCCTTCTGAGGCGATCGGTATGAAGATCCTGGCTGGATCTAACAAAGAGAGGGCGCTCGCCTTAGCGCAGCTCATAGAGGACCTCCTCGACGATCTCGGCTATACCGATTTTCACCCTAAGCTTTCCGCAATACGTCTTACCATCGATCTGAAGGCACGCCACCGTTCCAGCGCTCACCGCCTGCACTGCTATGGGTGTACAATCCCTCACGAGGTTCGCCTGGAGGAACTGCAGGGAGTACATAGACGCTATATGCAGGCGCGGCGCCAGGATAAGGACCTTATTGGTATCTTCTTCTCCGTTTCCGGTTTCCACCCAACCGCCCGAAACTGGTTTTCACGTCTTGATGCCGCGGCGAGGGGTGACTATCACCTGTTCGGGGTTGACAAGATGTGTGTCCTGCTTCGGCGTGCAAAGCTAATCGCTTCCTCCGATCACATCGTCCACACGATCGAGGGCCGGGTTATGGCAAGACCTGGGGCAGGGAACCTCGTCTTAATGGCGGGAAGGTTCTACTGGATTTTTCGAATTGAGTCCAAAAGAGGGGCTGCATACGCGGCTCTTGATGCCTACGGATCACCGGTCTCCCCTCGCGTGGCCATCTCCATCAAACGGCTAGATGGCTCCTTGAAGGGAAAGCGCGGCCTGAACCTGCAAGCCATGGAAAAGGTCCTCCTTGCCCTGGCAGAGTCCGGGCAAAAGAACATCGAGTTCCTGTCGCGGGATACCAAAGAACCCCTAAGCGATCTTCGGGAGGTGATGCAGGAGCTTCTCGATGAAGGGTTCCTCATCACAGAGCCTGCCGGTCTGCCGCGGTGGCGGTTTAATCGTTATTCCATCAAGCCAGAATTCGATATCTTCCTCAACCTGGCCCGCCAGTTCCTGGATGGATCTCAGCGATTCAAGTTCCTCCGCTCGAACTTTGCGGTCCAGATGTTAGTGGCTGGACTGCTTCCCTATTTGGAGGGACGCTTTCACCTGAAACTCTCTGAGGAGGAGAGGTCCTGGCTTCCAAAGTTTCTGGCGGTCTCCCCCTCAGCCCTTTCCTACGCCCTATTTGCACCAATAGATGAGCTTCTCTCTATCTCGGACGAGCTGGAACGCCGCCCCCTGTCAAGCCTGGAGAAGGACCGACTCCGGAGCCAACACCTCAGCACTCTCTACTCCACCCTGCTTCTCCGATACGCAAGCGACGTGCAGGATAGCCGATTCGATGAGCTGCTCCGCCATAAAGGGGTAAGGGGTCACCTCTATCGGATAACGGCCAAAGCGGCCAGCGATGAGGAGCTGTTTTTCTCCATAAAGGGTGAATCGTATCTCACTCTTGCCGTGCCACCAGCCACAGGGATCGCTGCCCAAAAGGGGGTTGGAACCCCCAGCTCTCTCAACAGCGATACCATTCTGAGTAACGGCAAGGCCCTGATGCACATACAAGAGTTCGACTGTGCGATTGAGCTGTTCGACCGCGCGATCAAAGAGCTGACGGACCCGAGCAAGCTCCTGAAGGCATGGCACTGCAAGGGGTCATGCCTCTTGAGCCAGAAACGTCACTCCACCGCGATCACCTGCTTCAATGAGGCGCTCCGCTACGACAGCAATTTCAAGGAGGCATGGCTCCATAAGGCTACCTGCCTGAAGGAATTAGGCGATAGTAGTGGAGCCGTTCGTTGCGCCAGGCGAGCTATGGAGATCGATCCCGCCTACAAAGAAGCGCGAAACTTCTTAAAGAATACGTAAGACACCCCGCACCCCCGGCCAATTATGCGAACATCATCACGTGCGAACTTAGTCTAGAAGAGATTGATGGGCTGTAACTAATCAGGTGTTTAGGCTGAAGGCTGAAGGTTCTAAATTATCTCGTAAGGCACAAATCAGCCATTCAAGACCTTTTCGGAGCTTTGTATGATCACGCATGACTTACCCCTAAAAGCCTTCAGCCTTCAGCCTATCTACCTGAGTAGTTACGCGCGAGTTTACTAACCCCTACCTTCCAGTTGAGGAGATCAGATGCAAGGACAGCCGCAGATCATTGAGCTATTGAACAGTGCGCTCCGGATGGAGCTGACGGGGATCAGCCAGTATTTCCTGCACTCCAGAATGTGTAAGAGCTGGGGTTATCAGGTCCTGGCCAAGGCGATCTTTGATGAATCGATAGACGAGATGAAACATGCCGACAAGATCATCGAGCGCATCCTATTCCTTGATGGCGCCCCAAACATGTCCGGCCCTGACCGGCTTACGATTGGCACAAATGTTCGGCAGCAACTGGAGAACGATCTCGCGCTGGAGATGGCTGCGCTCCAGGTCTTGAATCCCGGCGTGCAGCTCTGCATCGAGCTTCAAGACAACGGAAGCCGAGAGTTGCTGGAGCGCATCACTGTCGATGAAGAACGTCATGTAGGTTGGCTCGAGGAGCAGCTTCACAAGATCAGCGAACTGGGGTATGAAAACTATCTAGCAGAGCAGATGTACGAGAAGAGCTAAGAAGGGCAATGTTCAAGGTTCAAGGTTCGACGTTCAAGGTTCAAGGTGTTGCAAAAGGGGAGATGGGTTATGGGTACAGATTAGATCAAATGACCAGATAGACAAGAGTGTCATTGCAGCCGAAAGCCTTGAATCTCGCTTCTTTTGCCCAATCCCAATCTTCCGCTCTTCACAACGAGCGCGAGGAGGCGGCGCCCAAGCCCTTCCCCAAGATCTGCAACAGCATAGTCGACCAGCGCTCCATCAGATATGGGCATCTCCCTCACCTCATGGAATCTGGCTCCATCCCATTTTAGAACGGTCAAGCTTATCGCCGTGCTTCCAGTCCAATAGCGTCGCGTCCAGACTCCAGCCTCTTGTTCTCGCTGCAGAATTATTTGCGGCCTCTCTCCGACTATTTCCTTTTCAATCAGAATCCGATGCCACGTTCGGTTCTTTGGAGCCATCGCCTCTTCACTCACTTTATGGCTCCCAATACGATCTCCGGTTTGTGAGTGGACTTCAAGTGTTGTCCCCCCCTTGAAAGTTACGAGCCGCACTGCTCCATCCCCACCAAGATCGACCATCATGAATTCCAGCAGCAAGACACCCTCCGGAACATCGAGGGCAGGTCCCGGCTGGAAGTTCCGTCCATCCCACGTGTACTGGTGGATCGGTTTCGTGGTCCGATCCCCTGGCACCAGCGCCTGGCCAAAGAGCTGAGGTGTTTTACCGTTGGAAAACAGAGGTCGGAGAACAAGGTCTGGTATCTCCAAGATCGGTCTGAGCTTACCGTCTGCCCACTGAAAAACCAGGGCGTTAAAACGACCCTTATGCGACAAGGTCATGATGACCTCGACCACTCCATCGCCAGTGACGTCATTTGCCTCCAGAGTCACCACCGTTCCTTTGCCGCTCAACGAGTACTCCGCAAGAGGCCTGAGGTCGGGACCATCGATTCGAAAAGCGACAAGTCGATCAACCCCTGCCAGGAGAAGCTCGCTCTTTCCGTCGCCTTCCAGATCGGCAACCGCCATAGCCATCATGGAGCCGTCGAGTACAGGATCAAGTACAACATGTTCTGAAGGCATGGACGCGACTGTTGGCCTGCTGGATGCTTGGGGGGGTGCAATGGCCGGCTTGCTAGTATCCGGCGGCGCCGTCACAGCCGGTCTAGCAGCCACAGCAGTCCGGGGTCCACTGGACGGCTTGTCGTGAGTAATGACACCAGGATGTACCTGTGCACTGGCAAGGACGATCGGGTTACCGGTCAACGTTGAATAGACCTGCACATCGAGAGACATGCCGTCCGCTGTGGGCGTCAGGCGGCTCAGCAGAAGCGTTTGGACCTTACCTTTGTCAGAAAGTTGTTTGAGTATTAGAGGATCTGCTAACTCTTCCGGTCTCAGGTTCTTGTCAGCCAACAACATCGATCGCAACTGTCGCTCATCAATCAGCTCGAAACGCGCTGTCCGAACCAGGGCGGCGGCCAGTTCCTTGGTCATCGATCGCGCACCCACTCCACTGACCCCTTCAACGTCGACATTGGGAAATGCCACGATCATCCGCGCCATGGAGACCCTCACCCGATCACCTTTTTGAAAGCCGGCCTTTTCGGCCTTTTTGATCACGGTAGCCTCGGAATAGCGCTCGTGAGCGCGAAGGACTCGGAGCATCCCCAGGTCCTTATCTAACCTTCCCAGGATCTCTCCCGTGAGCGGGTGTTTAAACTCTTCCCCTTCACGGAACACGTCGAGTTCCATTCCCTGGAAAACACCCTCTGCCGTCCCACGATCAATCAGAACCTGACCGCGCTCGAATCCGATGACAAGACCATCAACGCGGGGAAAGGAAGCGGCGAGTCGTTCGGCCACAACCCTGGCGGATTCAGCAAATCCGCCCTGCGGCTCTCTAGCGGAAGAGGGGCTTCCGCCTCGAACAGGCGTTCGTTCTTGTCCCAGCGCCATCCCGCTGGGCGAGGCGATGAGGGATATGGAGAATAGAAGGACAAAAAGAAACGCAATGCGAGGAGTTGGAACCAGCGGAATAAATCGTCTGCAACCCATAGTGATCCTCCAGCGACTACGCTTCACTGGGTTGCTCAACAAGCTCTATGAGCACACCATTGCATCCCTTTGGGTGCAAGAAGGCTACCCTCGTACCGCTGGACCCCGGCTTGGGAGCCGTGTCGATGAGGGGGAATCCGGCAGCATGGAGGAGCCTCAGGGTCTCAGGCAGGTCTTCGACCTCAAGGCAGATATGATGGAGACCCTCGCCCCGCCTCTCGATAAATTTACTCGTGGGGTTATCCGAGCCGATTCCCTCCACCAACTCTATTCGACCTCCATCAAGCTCGAAGAATGCCACCTTCACGCGCTCATCTGGAAGCGTCTCGATAGAACCACAACTCTTCCCCAGAAGCGTTTCGAATAGCCTCACCGAGGTCTCAACGTCTTTCACCGCAATGGCAATATGCTCGATCCGACGAACCATAATATTCCAGCCAGGAGAGCAGTCAGCTATCAGCCATCAGCTATCACCAAGAAGCTGAAAGCTGACTGCTGTAAGCTTCGCGCCTGTCATAGTGCGACCGATTCGCGATGCTCTCCGAAGACGCACCGCAACGCGCCGCAGATCTCCCCAATAGTGGCGTAGGCCTCGACCGCCTCGATCAAGACCGGCAGCAGGTTATCGCTCCCTCTCGCCGCCTTATCCACCGCATGGAGGACCCGCTCCACACTGCTGTTATCTCGACTGCGACGGAGCCGATCAAGTTTCGCCCGCTGCTCCATCTCAACCTTGGGATCGACAGCAAAGACGGGGATGTGGACAGGCTCGGCGGTAGTATAGTCGTTTACTCCAACCACGATGCGCTGCCTTTCCTCCGTAGCTAACTGCTCCCGGTATGCAGCCTCCTGGATTTCCCGTTGGATGAATCCAACCTCGATCGCCCGAAGCATCCCTCCCATAGCGTCGATTCTTTCAATGTAGGCGGTGGCCTCTCGCTCTATCCGATCGGTCAACGCTTCCAGATAGTAGGAGCCGCCGAGCGGATCAATAGTGTTGGTTACCCCACTCTCATAGGCGATGATCTGCTGGGTCCTGAGCGCGAGGCGGGCCGCGTCTTCGGTGGGAAGTCCCAGCGCCTCATCGCGCGAGTCGGTGTGCAGCGACTGAACCCCACCAAGAACCGCAGCGAGAGCCTGCAGTGCCACGCGGACGACATTGTTCTCAGCCTGTTGCGCCGTGAGGCTCACGCCGGAGGTCTGCGCATGAAAGCGCATCATCCACGATCTCGGGTCGCGTGCGCCCAACCGCCGCCGCATCATCCTAGCCCAGAGGCGACGAGCCGCCCGAAACTTGGCTACCTCCTCCAGGAGATCGTTATGGGCGTTGAAGAAGAAGGAGATCTGCGAGGCAACGCGATCCACGTCAAGACCAGCAGTGATTGCCGCCTCCACATAGGCGATGCCATCGGCCAGTGTGAAGGCCACCTCCTGGACTGCCGTCGAACCTGCCTCCCGAATATGGTACCCACTGACGCTGATCGCGTTCCAGCGCGGAAGATGCGCGGCACAGTACGCGACCGTGTCGGTCACTAGACGCATAGAAGGTCCGGGCGGAAAGATATAGGTCCCACGAGCAATATATTCCTTGAGGATATCGTTCTGAATGGTCCCCGCAAGCTGTTCGGACGCGACGCCCTGTCGACCGGCAACGACCACATACATCGCCAGCAGGATAGCCGCGGTGGCATTGATGGTCATGGAGACACTCACCCGATCTAGGGGAATGCCTAGCAGCAGCGTCTCCATATCGGCCAGGGAGTCGATGGCTACACCTACCTTGCCCACCTCGCCGGCGGCCATCGGGTCATCCGCATCATACCCGAGCTGGGTAGGAAGATCGAAGGCTACCGACAGCCCTGTCTGGCCCTGCTCAAGTAGAAAGTGGAACCGCCGGTTGGTCTCCTCCGCAACTCCGTAGCCGGCGTACTGCCGCATGGTCCAAGGGCGACTTCGATACATCGTCGGCCTCACCCCGCGGGTATACGGGTAGCTACCCGGAAATCCCAGCCGATCCAGATAGTCATGATCGGCAAGATCCAGGGGCGTATAGAGACGCTTCACCTCGATGCATGAGCTGGTCCGGAACTCTTTTTTCCGCTCCGGGGTGCGCGTAAGGGCAGGCTCAAGGACATTCGCCTGCCAGTCATCGCACTCGCGCTTAAGCCTTTTCATTCGCTCTTCGTCGTCCATATCGCTTCCCTGGAAAATCCCCCCCACCTGTATCCTCCCCCTCCACGGGGGGAGGAGTTCGCGTGAGGTGTCCCTTCCCCCCCATGAGGGGGAAGGTGAGGATGGGGGGGTGAAGATGCCGTTTCGTGCGCCGTGGTGCGGTCTGGCCGTCCGTACAGTTACTCAATAATAATGAGGACATCGCCTCCGCTGACAGCGTCCCCTTCTTGAACCTTGATCTCTTTGATTACCCCAGGCCCCGAAGCTTTCAACTCGTTTTCCATCTTCATCGCCTCAATGACAATCACCCCTTGACCCGCACTCACCTCTTGCGCTGGTGAGACGAGTAACGCCACAACCTTTCCCGGCATCGGGGCCACAATCATCTGGCGGCCTCCTATGTCCTGGCGGGGAACCCCTGCACCTCTTCGGGGGCGACGCCCCTCCTCCTGGTACTCGATTCGGTGCAGCTTGCCCTCCACCCATACCGTAAGGACCCCCTCCGATTCTTCGACCACATCGGCCTCGTACGAGCGGCCCATCACGATAAGTGAGAGAAGACTGCCGTCACCAGCGCTGAAATCGACATCATAGGTCTTCCCGTCAATTTGAACCGGTACTGGCGATCCCGTACCCTTCACCGCGAGCCTGTGAATTCTGCCATGCAGATCAGCGGAGTAGGTCATCGTCGTCGCAGCCCATCCTGACGGCCGGCGAGCTTCCAGGCACTTTCCACCTGGCCGCCGGCCCCGATGGGCGAGGGGGCTGCGCGCTTCCTGGTATGGAGATAGAGCGCTCCAGCAATCAGCGCAATCTCCGCGAAAGCCTCGCCCTCTGGCTTTAGTCCGGTGGCCAGCCAACTCTCAAGAAATTCCGTATGGATCTGGCCCGTAACGAACTCCGAAAGATTAAGGACCTGTTGGTGGAACTGGATGTTAGTCTTCACGCCGAGTACGACATACTCAGCCAGGGCGCGTCGCATTCGCCCGATCGCCTCGCTACGGTCCCGTCCCCAGACGACCAATTTCGAGATCAGGGGATCATAGTAGATCGGAACCTCGCAGCCTTCGTAGATCGCGCTCTCGATCCGGATGCCAGGCCCACCAGGCGTACGCAGCGCCCGAATCCGTCCTGGCGACGGCATGAAGTTATTGAAGGGATCCTCGGCGTAGATACGGCACTCGATCGCGTGACCGTACAACTGGATCTCATCTTGCCGTACTGAGAGCGGTTCCCCAGCCGCAATCCGGATCTGCTCTTTCACCAGGTCAAGCCCGGTCACCATCTCGGTGACCGAATGCTCCACCTGTAGCCGCGTGTTCATCTCCAGGAAATAGAAGTTCCTGGACGGATCGACCAGGAACTCCATCGTTCCGGCATTCGTGTAGCCTGCGGCTCTGGCTATCCTCACCGCCGCCTCTCCCATCCGGTGCCTCAGTTCGAGGTCCACAAAGGGTGACGGCGACTCTTCAATGACCTTCTGGTGACGCCGCTGTAGTGAGCATTCGCGCTCCCCAAGGTACACCACGTTGCCCCGGGTATCGGCTATAATCTGCATCTCGATGTGGCGAGCGGAACCCAGATGCCGCTCCACATAGATGGCAGAGCTACCGAACGCAGAGGAGGCTTCAGAGCGAGCGGCGCGGATGCCGCTACCGAGCATCGCCTCGCTTGAGACGATTCGCATCCCTTTTCCGCCCCCTCCGGCAGAGGCCTTAATGACCACAGGCAGGCCAAGCTCTCGGACGGCCTCTCGTACCTCCTGATCGGTGAGGTCTCGGGTCGTCCCTGGGACGATAGGGACACCGGCATTGCTCGCCAGGTTCCGGCCGGCAGTCTTACCGCCCACCGCGCGGATTGCGTGAGAGGAAGGACCGATGAACACCAATCCTTCTTCCTCGCACCGCAAGGCGAACTCCGCATTCTCCGACAGGAAGCCATATCCTGGATGGATGGCATTCGTGCCTGACAGCTTCGCGGTCTCGATGATCCGGTCAACCTTGAGATAACTCTGGGGGGAAGGGGCTGGACCGATCAGGTACGCCTCGTCCGCCAACCTGACGTGCAGCGCAGCTCGATCGGCCTCTGAGTAGACCGCCACCGTGCCGATGCCCATCTCGCGACAGGCTCGGATCACCCGAACAGCGATTTCCCCACGATTTGCAATCAGGATCTTGTCAAACATGTGAATCAGCCGCCAGCTATCAGCATTCAGCCCCATCGTAGGGGCGCTGCTTGCTGCGCCCTTCTGGGGCAGGGCAAGCCCTGCCCCTACGATGGCTGAACGCTGCCTCTCTACAGTGGGATGTTCCCGTGTTTCTTTGGAGGGTTAGTCACGCGCTTTGTCCTCAGTGACCTAAGCGCCTTGATCAGTTTTGGACGAGTCTCTTTCGGCTCGATCACTTCATCGATGTAGCCCCGCTCTGCGGCAATGTACGGATTAGCAAATTTATCGCGGAACTCCGCTACCTTTTCCGTGCGGAAAGAAGCGTCATCAACCTCCTCGGCAATCTTCCGCTTATGCAGGATATTGACCGCCCCCTCTGGTCCCATAACGGCGATCTCCGCCGTCGGATAGGCAAAGTTGATATCGGCCCGCATATGCTTACTGCCCATCACGCAATAGGCGCCCCCGTAGGCCTTTCGGACGATGATGGTGATTTTCGGTACCGTGGCCTCTCCGTAGGCGTAAAGCAGCTTCGCTCCGTGCTTGATGATACCGCCATGTTCCTGGGCTGTGCCTGGGAGGTAGCCCGGAACATCCGTCAAGGTAATGATGGGAATGTTGAAGGCATCGCAAAAGCGGATAAAGCGGGCTGCCTTGACGGATGAGTTGGCGTCGAGGCAGCCAGCCAGCGCTATGGGCTGGTTGGCGACAAACCCGACCGACTGTCCCCCCAAGCGCCCAAAGCCAACCACCATATTCCGGGCAAAGTGTTCCTGAACCTCTAGAAACTCGCCGTCGTCCACCACCATGCGGATCAGCTCCTTCATATCGTACGGTCTGTTGGGGCTGTCTGGGATAAGGGCGTTCAGGGCATCCTCTTGCCGCTCCGGATCGTCACTGGACTCGCGGAGAGACGGGTCTTCCACGTTGTTCTGAGGGAGGTAAGAGAGGAGTTCCCTGATCGAAGCCAGGCACTCCTGCTCTGAATCGACAGCAAAGTGGGCAACACCCGACGTGGCATTATGGGTCATCGCGCCACCCAGATCCTCGAAGCTCACCTCCTCGTGTAAGACGGTCTTGATCACATCAGGTCCTGTGACGAACATGTGGCTGGTATGGCGCACCATGAGGACGAAGTCCATCAGGGCCGGTGAATAGACAGCACCGCCGGCGCATGGTCCCATGATGGCCGCGATCTGCGGGATCACCCCTGAGGCCAACGTGTTGCGGAGGAAGAGATCGGCATATCCCGCCAGCGAGACGACCCCCTCCTGAATTCTGGCCCCTCCAGAATCGCTCAAGCCGATGATTGGAGCACCCATCTTCATGGCCAAATCCATCACCTTGCAGATCTTGGCGGCGTGGGCCCCGCTCAGGCTACCGCCGAACACGGTGAAATCCTGGGCGAAGATGTAGATCTGTCGCCCATCGATCGTCCCGTATCCGATGACAACCCCGTCACCAGGGATCCGTTGCTGATCCATGTCAAAGTCGTGGCACTGATGGGTGACGAAGGCGTCCAGCTCGGTGAAACTCCCCGGATCGAGAAGCACGTCGATCCGTTCGCGCGCTGTCAGCTTCCCCGACTGGTGATGCCGATCGATGCGCCCTTGCCCGCCCCCTTGCATGGCGGCTTCGCGTCGGCGGCGCAGCTCTTCCAGCTTGTCCTTATGGCGCTCATTCGCCATCATGTTCTCCCCTTCGGCCTAAAGGTCTTCAAATTGCGTGAGGCGTTTGAACGCCTTGTACCTCGCCTCGATTTCAGGATAGGTAAGCCGTCGTAAGCGATCGAGCGAAAAGGCCTCAACGTTAAAAGAGGCCATTACCGATCCCATCACGATCGCCTTCCGGATGTTCTGCTCCTCGAAATTCATCGTATTGGCAAGATACCCGATGAATCCGCCGGCAAAGCAATCACCCGCTCCCGTCGGGTCAAACACCGAATCGAGTGGGAGCGCTGGCGCGGCAAACCACCCGCCCTTTCGGATCATCAGCGCGCCGTACTCTCCCCGCTTGATGACCAGCGAGGTGGGTCCCCAACTCAATATCTTTTGCGCCGCCAGGACCAGGTTCGGCTCTCCGGCAAGCTGACGGGTCTCGGCGTCGTTAATCAGCAGGATATCGACCAGCTTCAGGGTCTCCCGGAGCGCCTCGGGCTTCCCGTTGATCCAGTAGTTCATCGTGTCGGCCGCCACCAGCCTCGGCAGGCTCACCTGGCCAAGAACTTGCCGCTGCAGATCGGGATCGATGTTGGCCAGGAAGACCAACTCGCTTTCTTTGTACGCCTTCGGGATCTCCGGCTGAAACGCTGCAAACACATTGAGCTGCGTCTCCAGCGTCTTAGCCTCGTTCAGATCAAACCCGTACTCTCCAGCCCACCGAAAGGTCCGCCCAGGGACCCGAACCAGCCCTTCAAGATCAATCGACCGGCTCTTCAGAAACGCCAGGTGCTCTTCTGGAAAGTCCTCCCCCACTACTGCCACAACCCGAACATCGGTAAAGAAACTTGCCGCCACCGAGAAGTACGTCGCGGAACCACCCAGCGCCTCTTTCGCATTACCGAACGGCGTCTGGACGGAGTCAAGCGCGACCGATCCAACAACAAGGATACTCATAATGCGCCTC
Organism: Candidatus Methylomirabilis limnetica; assembly: GCF_003044035.1. Lineage (NCBI taxonomy): Bacteria > Methylomirabilota (SeqCode) > Methylomirabilia (SeqCode) > Methylomirabilales (SeqCode) > Methylomirabilaceae (SeqCode) > Methylomirabilis (SeqCode) > Candidatus Methylomirabilis limnetica. Next base: position 27,332 of record NZ_NVQC01000010.1, on the reverse strand, counting down.
GCACCCCCTCTCTACCCCTCCCCCCTCCGAGGGGGAGGGAAGGGTGGGGGGGTACACTTCTCACGTTACTGAACATACTTCCCAATGATCGGCCGCAGTCGCTCGCGCACATCGGCTGGGATGGCGTCGCGAGCGGTGATGATCGCATCCTGCATCGCGCTCCCGCACGCGCAGCCTTCCCTGCCGGCCGGAAACGACGACACCGTGGTCTTGATGATGGCCTTGGCGGTCTCGGCGTTTTGCTTGAGGATAGCCACTACCGCCTCCACCGACACATCCTGCTCTGTCTCGTGCCAGACATCATAATCGGTCACCAGGGCCAGCGTCGCATAGCAGATCTCGGCCTCGCGGCAGAGCTTCGCCTCTTGCAGATTCGTCATCCCGATGACATCCACGCCCCAACTTCGATAGATCCGCGACTCGGCCCTGGTCGAGAACTGCGGCCCCTCGATGCACAGGTACGTGCCACCGCGATGTATTCTGGCCCCGACCGACTGCCCGGCGGCGAACAGCGACTTTCCCAGGATCGGACACGTCGGATCGGCGAAGCTCACATGGGCTACGAGGCCGCCCCCGAAGAAGGTGCTGACCCGCCCCTTCGTTCGATCGAAGAACTGATCTGGAATGACAATGTCCAGAGGCGGGAGATCCTCGCGCATGCTGCCCACCGCCGAGGCGGAGATTACCCACTCCGCGCCCAGGAGCTTGAACCCGAAGATGTTTGCGCGGAAATTCAGCTCGGACGGCATCAGGCTATGGCTGCGTCCGTGCCGCGCGAGAAACGCCACCCGTCGCCCTGCCAGGGACCCGATAATGTAGGCATCTGACGGCGCCCCAAAGGGGGTTTCGATGCGCCGCTCCTCAACCCGATCGAGTCCCTCCATTTCGTACAACCCGCTTCCGCCGATGATACCGATCAGCCCCTGGCTCATTTTCCCTCCGGCGTAGGTATGAAATCATCGGCACATCGCGCGCGCAGGCGCCCAACGGTCTCCCGTTCGGTCACCGCCTCGATGCTCAGATCGACCGTGCGACCGATGTACCCCTCAGCATCCTGGATTCCCACCGTGATATAATTGTCGGTCAGCGCCTCGATCCGCCCGGGTCGCGCATCCCGCCTGTCCAGGACGACAGCCGTGAACAACTGCCCGACCTGTGTCTGTCGAAACTTCTGCCACTTCGCTTCGCTCAGCGCCCGGATAGCAGCGCTCCTGGTTGCCCTCACGCTTTTAGGAACATGGTTCGGCATTGAGGCAGCGACGGTTCCTTTCCGCTGTGAGTAGCTGAACACGTGAAGATAGGCAATCGGCAGACGGTCGAGCAGCCGGTAGGTGTTCTCAAACTCTGCGTCCCCCTCGTCAGGAAAACCGACAATGATATCTGTCCCGATGGCGATCCCGGGGACCGCCTCCGCAAGCCGCTCTACCAGCCGGCGAAAATCGTCGGCCGTGTGCGGGCGTCGCATGCGCTTCAGGACAGCCTCATCGCCGCTCTGCAGTGGCAGGTGCAGATGACGGCAAAGGTTTCCGAAGCGATCAAAGAGGGCGACCAGATCCTCCCCCACCTCATGCGGATCGAGCGAGCTCAGACGCAACCTCGCGGGCGCCGCCACCTCCAGCATCCGAGCGACTAATCCGGCAATTGAACTGCCGATCGGCAGGTCGCGCCCGTACGTGCCCAGGTGAGTCCCGGTCAGGACCACCTCGGGATACCCGGCATCCACGAGGGCCCGCAAGTCTCGCATTGCGGCATCGTTCGTCTGACTCCGGCTCGGCCCGCGGGTCTCTGGTACGATACAGAAGGTGCACCGATAGTTGCACCCATCCTGGATCTTGAGCAGCGCCCGGCTCCGTGCTGCACCAATCGGTGGTGGAAGCGCGGTAAAGCGGCTTACCCGCTGTATGTCGCCGACGGCAATGAGCGGCGGCCTCCGGTCGCCCAGGCCCGATATTAGCGCAGGCAATTGTGCCTTCTCGCCATTACCTGCAACCAAGTCCACACCGGGGATTGCGGCAACTGCCCCGGAAGCCACCTGGGCATAGCACCCCGTAACGACCACACGGGCCAACGGGTTGTGGCGGATCGCTCGCCGGATCATCTGTCGCGAGTCGGCATCGGCTTCCTGCGTCACGGCACAGGTGTTGATGATGAAAAGATCGGCCGCTTCGTCAGGGCCAACCGCCGTGTGTCCATCCCGCCGTAGCGACTCCTGGAGGGCATCGCTCTCAGATTGATTCTGCCGGCACCCCAGGGTCTTAATCGCGACGCGCATACGTGCTTTCGAGCTCCACTAGCCGTGCTTCGAGGACCGGGAGGTTCAAAACATCCTCGCCGTTGTAGGTGAGGAGCACCTGTAGCGCCTCCTCATCACCGCCATCCTCATATCTGGACCATAGCCGCATCGCTTCAATGCCATCGACCCCCTTCGAACGCCGGGGGATACTGAGCTGCTCCTCTACCCGTTTCAGCCCGCCGAACAGGCGATGTCGCCAGCACGTATACATCAGGTCGTGGGATTGAAGCGTCGCGCGCAGGTCGAGGCCAAGACGGCGGCGGATCACCGGAAGGTCGAAGCGGCTGCCGTTATACGTACAGACCGTATCCACGCCTTCAAGCGCCTGCCAGACTGTGACATCGCTGATCTTTGTACCGACCAACTGAATCAGCCCTCGGTCGGCAGCATACAAGCCTACCACCGTAATGGCGCCATCGAACGAGGTTTCGATATCCAGGTAGGCCTTCATTGGAAGTTGAGCTTACCACAGGTCGGGAATATTTCAATTCAAAAGCACGAGGCCAGGCCGGTTTCGGTGGCGCGTACCCTGAGCCTGTGATACTGTGACAACGCCGTATGAGCGGCCTACGAGGTGGACCATAATCAGGAGATAGAGCAGATGCGCATCGGTATCATTGGACTGCCGGCCTCCGGCAAGAGCACCGTTTACCAACTGCTGACCCACGGCCAGCCAAGCCACCATGCGGGCCAGTTGGAGGCCTCGATCTCCGTCGTCAAGGTCCCCGATCCCCGTCTCGATCGGCTGGCTCTTATGTTCAAGCCAAAAAAGCTCACACCTGCCAGCTTCGAGCTCGTGGACTTCGCCCCGCTCGTGAAAGAATCCGGCAAACCCACGAGCCCTGGTGGACAGCTCCTCCCTCAGATGCGGCAGACCACTACCCTGCTCATGGTCGTTCGGGCCTTTGAGGACGAGCGGGTCCCCCACATCGAAGGGCGCGTCGATCCGGCCAAGGATGCGGACACACTACAGGCTGAACTGATCCTGGCCGATCTGGATGTGGTAGAGAAGCGAATCGCCAAGATCGAAGAGGCGATGCGAAAGGGGAAGAAGGGCGAGAGTCCTCAGGAGCTGGCCCTCTTGAAACGATGTTACGCAGCACTGCAGGAGGAAAAGCCCCTGCGCGGGATGGCACTGACCGCTGAAGATGAGCGCTTGCTTCGCGGCTTTCAGTTCCTTATGGCCAAGCCGAGCCTTCTGGTGGTCAACACCGGTGAAGAGGCTGATGGAGGGCCCGACGGCCTGAAGGCCCTACCGGCGATGGGGGCCTCTCAGTCAGCCCCAATGGCCATATCCGCCAAACTGGAACTGGAGTTGGCGGACCTGCCCCCTGATGAAGCGAGCGCCTTCTGTGCCGAGCTTGGCCTTGGGGCTTCCGCGGCGCCACGGCTGCGCCAGGCCTGCTATGACCTCCTTGGTCTCACGACGTTCTTTACCGTAGGCAGCGATGAGGTGCGGGCCTGGATGATCCCTCACGGCTCGACGGCGATGCAGGCGGCCGGGGCCATCCATAGCGACCTGGAGCATGGCTTCATCAGAGCAGAGGTGGTGGCCTACGAGGCGCTCGACCGCTGTGGGTCGCTGGCAACGGCCCGAAACCAAGGACTGCTACGCCTTGAGGGAAAAGAGTACCTCGTGGCTGACGGCGATATCATGACCATCCGCTTCAATGTCTGATTGGGCGTGACCCTACAGACTCACACCGAAACGCTCCAAGACCCACACGAGCGTAAAGTATGCGCCGACGGTAAGTAGGTCGGGTTAGCGTAGCATAACCCGACAATCCTATTCCATCCCTCAAATCCCACCCCCTCGATTTCTATCGCACCCTGTCCCCACTCCGCTGGATACATTCCAGCATGTGCTTCGTCGGGTTACGCTGCGCTAACCCGACCTACAGGCTCACTACTACCTTTTTCTATCTTGACATTAGGGTTTGCCTTACTTTCCTGCCGGTATGACCGCAAAGGCGTCGTGATCCTCAATCGCCGCGGCCGCTCGGCGGATGAGTTCGAGATTGCTCTCCAGGGGCATCATGTCACCGACCGCAAGCGTCACCACCATGGCTTCGAAGGGATAGAGGAGATGGGCGCGATATCTTTGCCGCAGCGTTGTGGAATCGAGAGCCGCGATCTGATGGTCCGCAAGGACTTGTTGATACCGTGCGAGGATGCGCGCTTCGCACGTCCGCCGGATTTCGGGTGTGAGCGCGGTGGCCAGGAAGTACGCGACATCGCCAATCCCCTCACCAATGCGGACGAGCTGCCAGTCGAGGAGTCCTGGTTGGGACTGCTGCCAGAAGAGATTGCCGGGATGTACATCGTGATGGACGAGGGTGCGTGGGCCGTCTGCAAGCACACGCATCACGTGGCAACGCCGGCGCGCATAGTGCGTAGCGGGGGCGTGGAGCGCTATGGGAACGGCGCTCCCGGCACGCCGTAACCCCCGTTGCATCAATGGCACTGCCATGGCTGTTCCCAGCCGATCTTCCCAGCGCCGGACAGGACCAGCCATCCAGCGATATTCATGGTCGAGGCTAGCTTTCTGCCAAAACTGCGCGTGGAGTCGGGCCAGTTGTTCGACCACCAGGGCCGCTTGCTCCGCCGTCAAAGCATCCCCGGGAGCGCCGGGGATAGCGCCATGCTCTGTCACGTCGGCAAGGACCAGTGTCGTACCCCGTCCGCATTGGCTCTGCGCCGCTAAGACGGTGGGCTGAAGTACCGGGACAGCCTGCGTTGTTTCTTGATAGAAACGCACTTCCGTCTGGAGGAGGCGAGGTAACGCCGTGATGCACCATGCTCGCCAAGACCGCGACGGCAGCTTCACGAACCAACGACGGGGCAACGCTTCCGGCCCATTGTGTTCAACCGCGACGCGTACCCGGGTGGTCGTCCCGATATCAACGGACAGGACATTGACCTCAGATACGGTGGCGTCGGCAGCATGTTGCGAAACGATGCGTTGCGCCCAGGCGACCGTCAAATCACTCGGTCGGCGAACGAGAATAGCCTGCGTCACGGGCATCGCGGTGTCTCACTTGTCCCACGTATTATTACGGGGTCGGATTGCGCGACGCTGCAGTCGATTGGTACTTCCAGGCATGCGGAAGATTCCGGCCCCACCCATTATGACTGATTCAACTTCGCGAAAGCCGCTGCCATCGCACCGCTTTGTTGTACTGCATCTGGTTTCGGTCGCGAGGCTTTGCCTACTCGATGCGCAATGGTGCCGTCAATCCTCGCTGTGACTTCGTCCGACAGGCGCATGGTCAGGGCAATGCGCTTGCGTGCGATATCGACCTCCAACACTTTGACCTTCACGACGTCGCCAGCCTTGACGATACTGTGCGGGTCTTTGACAAACTTATTGGCAAGCGCTGAGATATGGACGAGGCCATCCTGATGTACGCCGATATCGACAAAGGCGCCGAAATTGGTGACATTGGTGACGCTGCCTTCCAACATCATCCCGGGCTCAAGGTCTTTGAGATTTTCAACCCCTTCGCGGAATGTGGCGGCCTTGAACTCAGGTCGTGGATCGCGACCTGGTTTTTCGAGTTCCTTGAGAATGTCCTGTACTGTGGGCAGGCCGAATTTATCATCGGTGTATTTCTCGGGTTTGAGGGCGCGCACGGCCTTGCTGTCGCCGATCACTTCACGGATGCCCTTTCTGATGTCGGCGAGAATTCGCTCGACGACGGGATAGGCTTCTGGATGCACAGCCGAGGCGTCGAGCGGGTTGTCACTATTGTTGATGCGCAAGAAACCGGCAGCCAGTTCGAATGTTTTATCGCCCAGGCGGGGGACAAGCAGCAACTGCTTGCGGCTCTTGAAGGCGCCATGCTGATCGCGGTAGCTGACGATGTTACCGGCAAGTGTCGGGGTGAGACCGGAGATGCGAGTCAGTAGCGGCACGGATGCGGTATTGACGTCGACGCCGACCGAGTTAACGCAGTCCTCGATCACTGCGCCGAGCGACTTTGCCAGTTTGCCCTGATTCACATCGTGTTGATACTGGCCGACACCGATGCTCTTCGGGTCGATCTTGACCAGTTCTGCCAAGGGGTCCTGCAGACGGCGCGCGATGGAAACTGCACCCCGCAATGAGACGTCTATATCGGGGAATTCCTTCGAGGCCAGTTCGGAGGCTGAATACACGGAGGCCCCTGCCTCCGATACCACCACCTTGGCCAGTGTCAATTCGGGGTGGCGCTTGATGAGATCGGCGGCGAGCTTGTCGGTTTCCCGGCTGGCTGTGCCGTTGCCGATGGCGATCAACTCTGCACCGTGCTTTTGAGCCAACTGGCGAATAGTAGCAAGCGCACCTTCCCAGTCCCGGCGCGGTTCGTGAGGGTAGATCGTGGAGGTGTCGACGAGTTTTCCGGTCTTGTCTATGACAGCGACTTTGACTCCGGTGCGAATCCCTGGATCAAGACCGATAGTGATGCGCGGTCCGGCCGGTGCCGCGAGCAGCAGATCGTGAAGGTTGCGGGCGAAGACCCGGATGGCTTCTTCCTCGGCACGTTCCCGCATCTGGTTCATCAGTTCAAGCTTGAGGTGCAGCGAGAGCTTGACCATCCAGGCCGAGCGCGCCGAGTCCAGCAACCACTTGTCCGCCGGGCGTCCTTTGTCGGCGATGCCGAAATGGCCTGCAATCATGGCTTCGCAGGGCGAGGCACGCGGCGGCTCTTCAAGTTCAGGTTCGGTCTTCAGCGCCAAACGCAGGATCTCCTCGTTGCGGCCTCGCAACATTGCCAGAACCCGGTGCGATGGAGCGCTTTTGATTGGTTCACGGAAATCGAACCAGTCGCGGAACTTGGCGCCTTCTGTCTCCTTGCCCTCGGCCACCCTGGAGACGATCAGTGCATTATCGGACAGGTAATGACGCAGCCCGTCAAGCAGCCTGGCATCCTCAGAGAACCGTTCCATCAGGATCTGGCGCGCCCCATCGAGCGCGACCTTGACATCCTGTACACACTGCTCCGGCGGTTCAATGTCAGTTCGAACATATTTTGCGGCTTCAATCTCCGGAACTAGTGTTGCATCGCCTAACAGGGCATCGGCCAAGGGCTCTAGACCTGCCTCTCGAGCAATCTGGGCCTTGGTGCGTCGTTTGGATTTATAGGGCAAGTAGAGGTCTTCGAGGCGCTGTTTGGTCTCGGCACCATCGATCCCGGCTTTCAACTCGGCAGTCAGCTTGCCCTGCTCCTCTATGGACGCAAGCACTGTCGCACGGCGCTCTTCGAGTTCGCGCAGATAGGTCAGTCGTTCCTCAAGCAACCGCAGTTGGATGTCGTCGAGCTCGCCGGTGATTTCCTTGCGATAGCGGGCTATAAAGGGAACGGTGGCACCCTCCTCGAGCAATTGAACCGTGGCAATGACTTGGGCGGGCTTGACCCCGAGCTCGGTGGCGATGCGGTGTTCGATGGTTTGAAGCATAGGCGATTTGATCAGTTGGAGAGAAGGTAGCATCGACCGTCCTTGGTTTGTTATAACTACAAGGTGTTTAGGCTGTAGGCTGAAGGCTGTTAGTCATTACGCATGGACCGAATCAAGGCGCCCGGAACCTTTTCGGTCTCCATTATTTTCGCGTCACATTAGGAAACGCCTGGCTCATCCGTGCGCGTTCCTACAGTCTATCTACCTCGTGATTACTAATTTTCTTCACACTATTCACGTTGTTTACCGATCCGTTTTCCTTATCCACTGCTTGCACCCTTTATCCACTAGATCGGCAGGTATTTCTTTGTTTTGGCCCTTGTTGTTTTTCTCAAACCAGGTACAAATACCTAACAAGGTTGTCTGGAGTAAGATATTCTGATACGCACAGGACCAGCAGTCCTTTTTTTCCTGTTCGATTATGGACATCATCTTATGCAGCCAGTTCCTCGGCATAGTGCAGGCGTTCCCCGCGCTGCAACTGCCCAGCAAAGAAATCATTTACTGCTATCAATTGTTCCGCAATGCTTTCCAGTTGATTCATGTAGTGGCGGAACTGCGCCGAGTCGGCCAGCCCTTTGGTGTACCAGGAGATGTGTTTGCGCGCCACACGCAAGCCGGTACGTTCACCGTACAAATCGTACAGGCCGTGCAGGTGATTGAGCAGCACGCGCTGAATTTCATCCACTTGTGGCGCGGGCAGGCGCACACCGGTCTCTAGAAAATGAGCGATTTCGCGGAACAGCCACGGGCGGCCCTGTGCGGCTCGGCCTATCATCACGGCATCCGCACCGGTGTACTCCAACACATAGTGGGCTTTCTCCGGGGTGGTGATGTCGCCGTTGGCGATGACGGGAATCTTCACGCTGGCTTTCACTGCCGCGATGGTGTCATATTCCGCCTCACCGGTGTAGGCGCAAGCGCGGGTGCGGCCATGAATGGCAAGCGCCTGGATACCGCTGATTTCGGCGATCTGCGCGATGCGCACCGCATTGCGATTTTTCGTATCCCATCCGGTGCGTATTTTCAAGGTAACCGGTACGCTCACCGCCGCTACCACCGTTTCAAGTATTTGTGCCACCAGCGCCTCATTCCGCAACAGCGCGGAACCGGCCATAACATGGCAAATCTTTTTCGCCGGGCAGCCCATATTGATGTCGATGATTTGCGCGCCCGCATCCACGTTGTAACGGGCGGCCTGTGCCAGCATTTTCGGATCAGCGCCGAGGAGCTGCACCGAGATCGGATCGGCCTCGCCATCATGATTGGTACGCCGTTTAGTTTTTTCCGAACCATACAGCAGCGAGTTGGAGGCCACCATTTCGCTAACCGCCATGCCTGCGCCCATGCTCCTGCACAACATGCGGAAAGGCCGATCCGTCACGCCAGCCATGGGGGCGACAATCAGGTTGTTTTTGAGCTTGTGAGGGCCGATGCGCATGAATCATTTTCCATGAATGGGAGTGCGAAAAGTATACGGAGCTTGCGCTGAAGGCCGCGGAGTAGGGGCTGTGGTTCTTCGAGTATGACTATGGCCGGTTAAAGGCGCTAGCGTCAGTACAGCGGCAACGGCTGTGAACGAGTGGCTGGGGGGCAAGGATTCGAACCTCGATAAGCAGATTCAGAGTCTGCTGTCCTACCATTGGACGACCCCCCACCAAAAATGAACGTCCAAAGGGGCTCCCTTTGGACGTTCAGAATATGGAGGAACAGCCGAGAAAAGTCAAGGTGAAAAACAGCGAGATTGTAATCCTTCAGTGAGTGTGGGAAATCATTGAATAAAATGTGATATTTGTTTATAAAATCCCCCTTAATCCCCCTTTTTAAAAGGGGGAAACGGTTAGTCCCCCTCTTTGGAAAAGAGGGGTTAGGGGAGATTTTCCACCCGCAACTGAAGAATTACGTGAGATTGCCTCGAAAGTCCCCCACCCCACCCGAGGGGGGAGGGTTGGATAAGGGAGTGGATGTAGTGTCAGGAGCCCGTCCCGTCGGGGTTGCTTTGTAGGCTCTCGTGCAGCGTCTGAAAGCTCATCATTTCAAAAGCCTTGGTCCCGCTTGGCATATTCATCACGACCCGATCGCCGACCTGTTTACCGATGAGGCTTCGTCCAACCGGGGAGGCAACCGAAATCCAGCCACGCTTGCTATCCATCAGCTCTGGAAAGACCAGAGTGTAAACACTTTCCTCCCCACTATCTTCGTCCACAAGATGCACGGTGCTGCCCAGGGCGACGCGGTCCTTCGGGACCGCTCTCAGGTCGATCTTGCTGATCTCTGATATCCGCTGTTGTAGAAAGATCATCCGGGCCTTGACAAAACCCTGCCGGTCCTTGATCGTTTCGTACTCACCGCTCTCACTAAGATCGCCCAACTCTCTGGCAGTCTGGATCTTCTTCGGGATATCTACCTTGAACTCCCGATCGAGCTTATTGAACTCTGCTCGAAGCCCATCAAGCAATGCATCGATCTTCATCCTTCCTCCTCCAGTGCTTCTTCTACCCGACGTCGCGCTGCCTCCCATCCCATCAACTCCATAATCGGAAAGATGGGGGGACTGACGCTTTTCCCGGACAGCCCAACCCTGAAGGGCTGGGCCAGGTCGACCAGTTTCAGACCAAGGGCCTCTGCCCTCATCCGGAACAGCGACTCCAGGGTTGCCGCAGTAAAGGTCGGCAGCGCCTCGATCTCCGGCAAGAGCGCGCGAATCCTGGCCTTCGCCTCGTTTGACAGAACCTTCATGGCTACTGCCTTGTCGCGCTCTATCTTCCCGGTGAACACGAACCTGGACGAGGATGCGAGCTCCGTCACGGTCCTGGCCCGCTCCTGAAAGAGGCAGGCCACCCGATGCAACCAGGCTTCGTCCCCCTGGAACAGCTCTTGCTGACTCACGCCGGCCGCCTCCCAGAAGGGCCTCAGCAACGCCGTCAGCCGATCAGGGGCGATATGCTTGATGTACTGGCCATTCAGCCACTCGAGCTTGACCGGATCGAAGACTGCGGGGGTCTTGCCCACCTTCTCGAGGCTGAAGTGCCTGACCAGCTCTTCCTGACTGAAGATCTCCTGATCGCCGTGGGACCAACCAAGCCGTACCAGGTAGTTCACCATCGCCTCAGGCAGGTAACCCATCTGCTGGTAGGCCAAGACCGACGTAGCGCCATGCCGCTTTGAAAGACGCGAGCGATCCGACCCTAGAATCATGGGGATATGGGCGAAGTATGGGACAGGGAGACCCATCGCCTCGTAGAGCATGATCTGACGTGGCGTATTGGAAATATGGTCGTCGCCCCTGATCACGTGCGTAATGTCCATCAGCACATCGTCTATCACTACAGCGAAGTTATACGTTGGCATCCCGTCGGAGCGAAGGAGGATGAAGTCGTCCAGATCGGCACGCTCGAAGCGAATAGGACCGTGAACGAGGTCCGCAATCTCAATGCTCCCCTCGTCCCGAACCAGCAGACGGACGGCGGCGCCTCTTCCGCCCACTCCCGCCAGATCGTTTCCGCGCGCACGGCAGCGGCCGTCGTACTTCGGGGAGGTCCCGGCAGCAAGCGCCGCCTTGCGTCTGCCTTCCAGCTCTTCCGGCGTACAGGTACAGTAATAGGCCTTCCCTTCATCCAGGAGTTTCCGGGCATGCTCCTGGTACAGCGTCAGGCGCTCAGCCTGCCGGTACGGTCCAGCCGGTCCGCCCACCTCTGGACCCTCATCCCAGTCCAGGCCGAGCCAGCGCAACGAATCGAGGATCGTCGTCACCGATTCATCCGTAGACCGTTCGACATCGGTGTCTTCTATCCGAAGGATGAAGACTCCATTCTCATGGCGGGCGAATAACCAGTTATACAGCGCGGTCCTGGCCCCACCGACGTGCAGAAACCCCGTTGGGCTTGGCGCGAATCTGACCCTTACCTTGGACGCCATGTTCGTCCTATTTCTTCGCCGGCGGTCCAGCTTCCGCCTCGTCGATCAGCATGACCGGGATGCCGTCCCGAACAGGATAGCGTCGCCCGCAGGCGGTACAGACGATCCTGGATGCCGGCTCGTCCAACACCACCTCGGCCTTGCATGCGGGGCACGCCAATATTTCAAGCAGTTCCTTATCGATCATTTTTACTCCCTCCTTGAAGAATAGCGCTCAGACGTCAGCGCTCAGACGTCAGCTTCAGATAAACCCCCCTGACCCCCCTTTCGTAAAGGGGGATTGAGGGGGTTTTCGTGCACCGTGGTGCGGCCCTGGCCGATGGAGTGTTCCTTAAATAATAGCATTCAGCGATCAGCCTACTCCCCTTTTATCTGACCACTATAGCCTATCACGCCTCGCCCCCGTAAAGTCAGAGCAGCGCCTTGCGCATCATGATGGCATCTTCCTGTGGGTGATCGTAGTAGTTGCGGCGGCGGCCGATCGGATGATAGCCGTAACATTTGTACAGCGCAGCAGCCGCCTCGTTCGACTCCCTCACCTCCAAGTAGCTTACTGTGACACCCTTGGCATAGGCTCGACCAAGCATCCCTTCCAGCAGTTGAGCGGCGACCCCGCGTCGTCGATAGCTCGGATGCACCCCGATATTGTTAATATGCAGTTCCCCGCTGACGATCCACGCGCACAGGAAGCCCACTATCCGCTCTCCCGAACCTTCATCCACCCTTGCCACGAGCGGCTCGGCTATCCCCTCGGAGGTAAACTCCTGCAAGAACATCTCCTCGGTCCACGGTTCGGCGAACGAGAGGCTCTCAATCACCAGCACCTCCGGCAGATCTTCCCTGCGCATCGAATGGCACGTAACTGAAAGTCTCGTCTTGCTCATCAGTATCCAGTGGATCTGTGCCCCACTCCAATGTCCCCACCTGGGATGCAGGGCAACCACAAGGGGTTGCCCCTACACTTAGACCCGCCTCTCGCTACGATGAACCCACCGGGGTGAATTTGTCAAGGCGTTTGAACTCCGCCTCGGATGGCCGCAGGTACTGGGGGGCCAGTTGTACGAGATCATCCCGGTCGCCACGTAGGAGACGGCGACGTCCGAGTTCCGCCACAGCGGCAGGACGTCCTCCGCGCCCCGCAAGGGGAGGGAAGAACGCCAGCTCCTTCAGTTGGGATTGCACCAAGCCTTCGTAGACTACCAATCCATCGCCCAGGAACACGGTTGGCTGTTGGATGCGCCTCAACAGGATGTCTGGCGCGATAGCGGCATCGTCCATCAGACGGATCAACCGATCCCCCTCATGACGGAACAGCGCACTGTAGATTTCACCTTTCCTGGCATCGAGGATGGGGCACACCTGGTGAGTGCAGAACGGGAGCGTCCATGCCATTGCTTCAAGGGTCGATACGCCGACAAGCGGTTGACCACCGACAACCGCCAGACCTTTGGCGGTACTCAGGCCGATTCGCAAGCCTGTGAAGGAGCCTGGCCCAACAGCTACGGCGAAACCTTCGACTTGGCCCAAGGTGATCCCGGCATCCTGTAAGGCCCGATCAATCAAAGGCAGCAGTCGCTCGCTATAGGTCGCCTTGATATTCAGCGTATATTCACAGATCACGCCCTGCCCTGATAAGAGGGCCACCCCTCCCTGCGTTGTCGACGTGTCTATCCCCATTACCAGCATAGCAAATTCCGCCTATTGAGTCATTGCGTCATTGCGCCCATACGCAACAGACGCTGCAGACGCTGCACGCGTAGGTCCCCCGGCCCGTACACGCGACAGGAGGATCAGACCCATGACGAAAAATAGCCCGACGACAAGGATCGCCGCCCGCTGGTTACCTGCCATGGTATATGACACCGCGCCGAAGACGAGCGGTCCAAGGATGGAGGCTGTCTTCCCGCAGATGGCGTAGCATCCAAAAAACTCCCCCTCTCGCCCCTTCGGGATCAGCGTGACCATAAAGGTTCGGCTGGCGGCTTGTATGGCGCCGAGACCAGACCCAGCGACGGCGGCAAGGAGGTAGAACTGCCGCTGCGACTCGACCAGGTAGGCAGCGATCACCACGCCGATCCAGAGCACCAGCATGCAGAGCACGACTGCCTTCGGGCCAAGGCGATCAGTGGGCTTCCCCCACAGGAAGGCCCCGACCAACGCCATGACCTGGACGAGGACGTACAAGCCGATCAACTGCACCATCCCAAAGCCAAGCGTCCTGGCCGCGAAGATAGAGGAAAAGAATATCACCGTGTTCACGCCATCCTCGTACAACAGATACGCCCCGAGGAACCGCCGTAGCTCACGCAACGCGAGAACATCTCGGAAGGTCCGTACTGTACCCCGAACGCTCTCGCGGACCGCTTCAATAACCCCGACATGGCTTGGCCGATCCTGTGGAAGGACCAGGAATGTGGGAATGGCGAAGAGCCCGAAGAGCGCCGCGGTGGATAGGAAGCACCATCCGAGAGCACCCACCCGCGCGAATGGGAGGGCGATAAGGAGGGCCGCAATCGATCCGGCGTAGCCGACCGCAAAGCCGTAGGCCGAGATGCGCCCCTGCCACTCCCGAGACGCAATGTCCGGGAGATAGGCGTTATAGAAGACTATCGCCCCTTCATATCCCACTATGCCGAGGACGCCAAGCACGAATCCCCAGAGAACCATCCCCTGCTCCACGGTCGCCATCAATGCAGTAGCGCCGACGCTCAGGTAGGTTGCGGCAAAGAGGAGGCGCTTGCGGATCCCGGCCCGATCGGCAACAGCCCCCAAGACAGGGGAGGCCAGTGCCACGATGGCCATAGCGGTGGAGATCAGTCGTCCCCACCACAGGTCACCCTCCCCATGGACGTTGCCGACGACGACCTGGGCATAGTAGGTCGCATAGATGGTCGCCGCGATGACCGCAGCAAACGATGAGTTCGCAAAATCGTACAGGGTCCAGGCCACCACCTGACGGGGAATCATAGAATGTAACTGCTTAGGCGTGTAGGCTGAAGGCTGAAGGCTGAAGGCTCTACATTATCTCGCAAGGCACGAATCACGCCATTCAACACCTTCTCGGGTTCTACAACCTTTAGTTCTATCAGAGATGACTCCTCATTGGGCAAGAAGCCCACACGCTTCGACACAGAGGGCTTCCCCCTTTACGAAAGGGGGGTAAGCTATTTTCTACTCTGAGTAATAATTCAGAGCCTTCAGCCTTCAGCCTAAACACCTGAATAGTTACGATTAATTTATGAAACACTACACTAGTAAATCGCGTGTCAGCGCCTGGACCAATCGCATGTATCGATCGCCCTCCGGAACGATCTCGATTGTTCGCGTATCCGACCCGGTATACCGAAGTCTAAACGTTAGCATCTCCTTCGGCAAGCACCCCCAGCCATGCTCGGCCCACTCGATCGCGGCCACACCATCCCCTGCCAGATACTCATCGAGCCCCAAGCTCGCAAAGGCCTCCGGGGTCTCGATGCGGTACAGGTCGATATGGTAGAGGGGAAGGCGGCCACCGTATCGGTGCATGATGGTGAAGGTCGGACTGCTCACATAAGTCGCCGGGTCTACGCCAAGCCCGCGGGCCAGCCCCCCTACGAAGAGGGTTTTCCCGGCTCCGATTTCACCGGTGAGGGCGATCAAGTCGCCCGCATCGGCAAGCCTGCCCACTGCCTCTCCTAGCGCGCGCGTCTGCTCGGGTGAGGTAGAGTGATACAGGCTCACGGTCACCCTCTACCGAAAATCTCCCCGTACCCCCCTTTGGCAAAGGGGGGATGGGGGGATTTGGTGGAAGTGAGGGAAGTAGCGTGGGACTTCAGTTGTCGAATGGCCTTCGGGATCTGTGTCATCAGATCCGAGGCCACCATCGCCTCCTGGCCAACCGCCTCGGCCGCAAGGTCCCCGGCCAAGCCGTGGAGGTAGACCGCGGCCTTGACTGCGAGCCCGGCACTCACCCCTTGAGCGAGGAGGCCACTGATCAGACCAGTCAGCACGTCACCGGTCCCACCGGTCGCCATGCCGGGGTTCCCCGTCATGTTGATCGCCACCTGCCCTTCCGGATTCGCAATCAGGGTACGGGCGCCCTTCAACACCAGGTGAACGCCGAAACTCGTTGCGACCTTTTGCGCGATTGGAATCCGGTGCCGGACCACCTCATCCCGATCGATGCCGAGCAGACGGGCGAGCTCTCCAGGGTGGGGGGTTAGGATCGGCGGGAGTGAGACATCGCGTAGCATGTCCAGATTCGGTCCAAGGGCATTGATTCCATCGGCATCTACCACGATCTGCGTCTTGGCGGTCTTCACGACTGCCCGGACCAGTTCGGCAGTCTCTGGATGGATCGACAGGCCGGGACCGATCGCGATAACCCGCTTGCCCTGCATCAGCTCCAGGACCCTTTCCAGCGCGGCGTGGGCAACTGTACGCTCCCTCGTCTCAGGGAGCGGCTCGCTCATCACCTCCGTGAGCTTTGCCTCGATGGCGTCGTTCAGACTCTCCGGCAACGCAAGCGTCACTAACCCCGCGCCGATTCGAAGCGCTGAGAGCGCGCACATCGCCGCTGCACCGGTCTTGCCGGGCGAGCCGGCCAGGACCAGGACGTGACCATAGGTCCCTTTGTGGGCATTCGGGTCGCGGGGCGGAAGCACGCCCACCAGATCCTCAGCCTGTACGAGCGAGACATCGAGAATCGGATCGGTGAGCAGTTGCCTTGGCAGACCGATGTCCACCGTTACGACCCGACCGGCACAAGAGGCCGCCGGATAGAGGATCAGACATCGCTTCGGCAGACCGAAGGTGACGGTAAGGACCGCGTTGATGCTAGGGTATGGGATGACCCCTTCATCGCTATTCAGGCCGGAGGGGATGTCGAGGGCCACGATCGACTTGCCAAACCGATTGAGCAGCTCGATAGCTTCTTCGAAGAGACCTTTTGCGGGTCCGATCGTCCCGGTTCCCAGGATGGCGTCCACAACGACATCGGCTCGTTCGATCGCCTCTCCTATCGCCTCGAGTTCCTGGCTGGTAGTCACTTCATAGATCGGCGCACCTGATTTTCGAATAATTTCGAGATTCGTCCTGGCATCCCCCTTGATCTCCGTCTGTCGAGCCAGCAGAAACACCTCGACCATGATCCCGCGATTGAAGAGGTGACGCGCCACAACCAAGCCATCGCCGCCGTTATTACCCCTGCCACAGACTATGGCCACGCGGCTTCGCGTCAGGTGCGGGAACGCGCGCTCCAGCTCCAGGACCGCCTGAAGTCCGGCGTTTTCCATCAGCAGCAATGACGGGATGCCGTACTCCTCCGTCGCACGTCGATCAAGCTGACGCATCTGGCTCGCCGTCACAACGCTCACAGCCATCGTCCTCTCCCATGGGTCATCGCGTCGTTCGCAATAGGCGCGATAGACGCTGCACGCAAGACGCTAATTGCCGTCAGTGGCCACAACATAGGCCATCGCGTAGTCGCCATCGTGCGTAAGACTCACCAGCATCTGCGTGATCCCAAGGCGGGCTGCGACATCCCTGGCACAGCCCGAAAGGACCACGCTAGGCGGCTCAGGCCCGCCGCCCACTATCTCCACGTCTTGCCACACCACCCCTTGCCCCCATCCAGTACGAAGCGCCTTGAAGGCCGCCTCCTTCGCCGCAAAACGGGCCGCGAGGTGCCGCCCTGGCGACCGGTAGCTTCTCAAGTGGGCCTGTTCCCCCGCAGTGAAAAGTCGATCGAGCAAGCGGGCGCCGTGACGCGCGACAGCGCGTTCGAATCGTCCGATCTGTACGGCGTCGATTCCGATCCCGATCACCATTCAGCACCCACGAAATCCCCCCATCCCCCCTTTGATAAAGGGGGGCGAGAGGGGATTTTACCTCGCACGGTCCGTATTCATCGCTGCGAGCATCTCGCGGACCGCACGCTCCAGACCCACAAGAACGGCTCTAGCGATGATACTGTGGCCAATGCTCAACTCCTCCACCTCCGGGATCGCTGCTATCGGCCCGACATTGCGATAGTCCAGGCCATGCCCGGCATTGATCAGAAGGCCTAACTCTCTTCCTACTGTCGCCGACTGAATGAGGCGGGCCAGCTCGGCTTGCTGCGTCTTGCGATCCCTCGCCTCTGCATACGTTCCGGTGTGAAGCTCGACGAAGTCGGCACCGGCGCGCGCAGCCGCCGATAACTGATCCTGTTCCGGGTCGATAAAGAGACTGACCGCGATACCGCCCTCTCGCAAGCTGCGTACGGCCATACCTATCTCATCGACGTGTCCGTGAACGTCCAGTCCTCCTTCAGTGGTGAGCTCCTCGCGCCGTTCCGGGACAAGCGTCGCCATCTCCGGCTTGACAGCAAGGGCGATCTGGATCATCTCTTGCGTGGCTGCCATCTCCAGGTTCAGTTTCGTCTTGACCAGCCTTCGCAGGAGCTCGACATCCCGATCCTGGATATGCCGGCGGTCCTCTCGTAGGTGTACGGTAATCCCTGACGCGCCGGCCAGTTCGGCCAGCATGACCGCCTGAGCTGGATCAGGCTCCTGCACCCGTCTCGCCTGCCTGATCGTCGCGACATGATCAACATTCACACACAACCCAACCATCGCTCGCTCCGCTCGCCGTTTCGAGTTGCGGGTTTCGGGTTTCGGGTTTCGGACCAGAAACTCGGAACTCAAAACTCGAAACAGTTCTTAGTCCAGTTCTTTTTCGATCACCAGTGCGATCTCTCGGGCCAGCCGCTCGATCTTCGCTGGCTCCTCGCCTTCTACCATCACACGGGCTAGCGGTTCCGTGCCGGACAAGCGAACCAGGACCCGTCCCCTGCCGCCCATACCCGCCTCCGCCAATCGAATCGCCTCCTGCACCCGTGGAAGCTCCTCAATGGCAGCTCTGCGTCGAATGGGCGTATTGATCAAGACTTGGGGATAAGAGCGCATGCATGCCTTGAGTTCCGAAAGCGGCTTCCCACACCTTTGCATGGTTGCCAATACCTGCAAGGCGGTCACTATCCCATCGCCGGTGGTATGGTGTTCCAGGAAGATGATATGCCCGGACTGCTCGCCCCCCAGCGTATAGCGCTTCGACAGCATCTCCTCCAGGACGTACCGATCGCCCACCGCGGTTCGAACGACCTTGATCCCCGCCTCCTGCATCGCGATGTCTAAGCCGATGTTGCTCATTACGGTCGCCACGACCGTGTCTTCACGCAAACGGCCTTCTCGCTTCAGGTCGAGGGCACAGAGGGCGAGGATGTGGTCGCCATCCATCGTCTCACCCTGTTCGTCCACAAACAGAACTCGGTCAGCATCCCCGTCATGGGCAATCCCAATGTGCGCCTTGTGTTCCACGACAGCTCGCCGCAGTCCTTCGGGATGCAACGAGCCGCATTCTTTGTTAATGTTGGTTCCGTCGGGCTGGACATTGAGCGACACCACCTCTGCATGCAGCTCCCGAAGAACTGCCGGCGACGCCTTGTAGGCGGCGCCGTTGGCACAGTCTACTACCACCCGCATCCCCTTCAGCGTTGTTCCCTTGGGAAGGGTGTTTTTCACAAATTCGATATAGCGGCCGACGGCATCACCCACTCGGTAGGCCTTGCCGATCTCACGAGCCGTCGCCCTGATCCCATCGATCTCTCCATTGCCGATCAGCTCCTCGATCCGATGTTCCATCGCATCCGGCAGCTTCAGGCCGTCGTGAGAAAAGAACTTGATGCCGTTATCCTCGTACGAGTTGTGAGAGGCAGAAATCACCACCCCGGCGTCGGCTCGAAGGCTTCGCGTAATAAAGGCGATCCCAGGCGTCGGGAGCGGGCCCACCAAGAGCACGTCCACGCCCATCGAGGTAATGCCGGCGGTCAGCGCCGTCTCCAGCATATAGCCGGTCAGGCGCGTGTCCTTCCCGATCACGATCGCGGCCCGCTCGCTCGTCCCGCGTAACATGTGAGCCGCTGCGCGCCCCACCTTGACCATGGTCTCCGGGGTCATCGGCTCTCTGTTGGCCACACCCCGAATTCCGTCGGTGCCGAATAGTTTTCGCACAATCACTCCTTTATCCTCGATGCGCCTCACCCCTGCGATTACTTGTAACTACTCATGTGTTTAGGCTGAAGGCTGAAGGTTCTACATTATCTCGCAAGGCATAAATCGAGCTATTCAAGACCTTTTCTGAGTTTTCTTTGATCACGCATAGCTTACCCCTAAAAGCCTTCAGCCTTCAGCCTATCTACCTGAGTACGTGGCCGCTACGCCCTCTTGATCGCGTCCAGCATCCTGACCAGATGCGCACAGGGCCGAACATCGTGAACTCGGACGAAGGCCGCACCCTGCAGCACCGCCGCCGCGACACAGGCCGCCGTACCGTATTGGCGCTGCTCAACGGGAAGATTCAGTACATTCCCAACGAGCGACTTACGCGATGGACCGACCATAATCGGCTTCCCAAGACAATCAAGCTCCGCCAGATGTCGGAGCAGAACCAAATTATCCTGCGGCCGCTTGCCGAAGCCCAGCCCGGGATCTACAATGATTGACTCAGGGTCAACGCCCATACGTTCGGCAAAGGCGACGCGATCGGCCAGGAAGGCCAAGACCTCACCCACGGCATCGTTGTAGTGCGGTTCGATTTGCATATCCTGAGGGGTACCCTTCATGTGCATGATGACAAGGCCGGCGCGCTTCTCAGCCACCACTGCTGCCAGACGTCCCTCTCCTCGAACGCCATAGACGTCGTTAATGATGTCTGCCCCCTCCTCCAGGACTACCCTTGCCACCTCCGGTTTATAGGTGTCCACCGCCACCGGGATCGTGAGCTTGGGACGCAAGTCGCGTAGAACCAGAAGGATCCGGCGAAGCTCCTCGTCTACAGAGACAGGGACGGCGCCTGGACGGGTTGACTCAGCTCCCAGCTCCAGGATATCGGCTCCCTCCTCCACCATCCGCAGCGCCTGATCGGTGGCCGCCCCAGGATCCAGGAAGCGACCGCCATCGGAAAAAGAATCCGGGGTGATATTTAATACCCCCACAATCCAGGTCTTTTCCCGCACATCCAGCAGGTGGTTCCGGCAGCGAAAGCTTAATTGCGTCATTGCGCCTATGGCGTCTGTAGCGTTTATTGCGTTGATTGCGTCTTTGCGTCGAACCAGGAGCAGGCGAAGAAGGTTGATGAAAACAGTGTGGGCGAGGCTGCAGAAAGAAGAGTCCCAGGTGTCCTCGCCTGCGGCACCCGATCAAGTGGCAGAGGGTTACGCCTTAGGCTGGCGCCGGGGAGGGGGCGGCAGCCCGTTTCATGATAGCATCGATCTGAGGGCCGTCAAGCGACTCGGTTTCCAGCAGGGCCTTGGCCAGGGCGTGTAGGATACCCATTCGTTCGATGAGCAGCGCCTTGGCCTTGTCGTAATTGGTCATGACGATCCCTTTTACTTCTCGATCGATCTCTACCGCCGTCTGTTCGCTGTAATCCTTATGCTGGGCGATCTCCCGGCCCAAAAAGATCATCTCTTCGCGCTTGCCGAATGTGAGAGGGCCCAGCTTCTCGCTCATGCCCCACTCGCACACCATCTTCCGGGCCAGATCAGTTGCCCGCTCAATGTCGTTACCTGCCCCGGTGGTAATCTGACCGAAGACCAACTCCTCCGCAACACGTCCGCCCATCATGATTGCGATCTGGTTAAGGAGGTACTCCTTCGCATAGTTGTGCTTCTCGTCGATTGGCAATTGCTGGGTCATGCCGAGCGCTCTGCCCCGCGGGATAATCGTCACCTTATGAATAGGGTCGGTTCCAGGGAGGACCTTAGCCACCAAGGCGTGTCCGGCCTCATGATAGGCGGTCAGCTTTCGATCCTCCTCGCTGATGACGATGCTCCTCCGCTCGACGCCCATTATCACTTTGTCTTTGGCGTTCTCGAAATCCGTCATGGCCACTGATTGCTTATTGTGCCGGGCGGCCAACAGGGCTGACTCGTTCACGAGGTTGGCCAGATCGGCCCCGGAAAAGCCAGGGGTCCCTCGCGCCAAAAGCATGAGGTCAACGTCGGTGTCAAGAGGAATATTTTTCGTGTGAACGCGCAGGATCCCCTCGCGACCCTTAATATCAGGTCTTGCCACCACGACCTGGCGATCGAACCGCCCTGGGCGAAGCAGCGCCGGATCCAGGACATCCGGACGGTTGGTCGCTGCGACCAGGATCACCCCGACGTTCGACTCGAAGCCGTCCATCTCGACCAGGAGCTGATTCAAAGTCTGCTCCCGCTCGTCGTGACCGCCACCGAGACCTGCACCCCGATGCCTGCCCACGGCATCGATCTCGTCCACAAAGATAATACAAGGGGCATGCTTCTTGCCTTGTTCAAACAGATCCCGCACGCGCGAGGCGCCGACGCCAACGAACATCTCTACAAAGTCCGAGCCCGAGATACTGAAAAAAGGGGTATTAGCCTCGCCGGCGATGGCCCGCGCAAGCAGCGTCTTACCCGTACCCGGGGGGCCCATTAGCAGCACACCCTTGGGGATCCTCCCGCCAAGTTTCTGAAACCTGGGCGGGTCCTTTAGGAACTCAATAATCTCTTGCAACTCCTCTTTTGCCTCGTCCACACCCGCGACATCGGCAAAGGTCACCTTGGTTTGCTTGTCAGTCTGTAAGCGTGCCCGACTCTTACCGAATGAAAGGGCCTTCACGCCTCCGCCCTGCATCTGCCGCATGAAGAAGATCCATACCCCGATAAACAGCAGCATCGGAAGCCACGACAGCAGCATATTGACATACCAGGGATTCTCGTCGATCGGTCTTGCAATAATCCGAACCCCCTTCTGCCGCAGCTCTGAAATCATATCCTTATCGTCAGGGGCATACGTCCGGAAGATCTCGCCGCTAGCGAGCTTACCTTTAATATCCGCGCCCCTCACGATGACCTCGGCTACCTCACCCTTCGTGACTTTGGCCATGAAGTCGCTAAAGATCAACTCCTTTTCCAGTGGCTGGCTCTGATTGAAAATGTTGAAAACCAGCACCATGATTAATCCGATAACAAGCCACAGGGCTATATTCTTAAAAAACGGGCTCAACCTTTTACCTCCTGCATTCAATCCCTTTTCCTCACCCGGCAGGTCAATGTACACGACTTTGTAGCGTGACAAATACTTATATCAAAAAGCTTATGCGTTTTCAACACAATATACCTACAGACCATCCCTCCAACCCTTGGAAGTCCTGACCGACCAAGCCAACAAATATTCTTAACTGGCTCAAAATAATAACTTTACGGTATCGAAGAATCCCTCCTAACCTCCCTTTGCCAAAGGGAGGATGCACCCCTTTTTGGAAAAGAGGGGGTAGAGCCTGCCCCTGCATGTATTAATCAGGGGGGGAGATTTTCTTAATTCATGCGTTAGCCCGCTTGTTCACCTGTAGTGGCTGCACGCACCCGAAGGATACGTCGGGTCGAATCGGTAACCTTGAACCGCTCATCTACTCGAAAACCCACGACCCATGCGATCTGATCACCTGAGACCATCAACGGGATGCTCCCGCGTTGATCGCGCGGCACCTTTGCGTCCACAAAGAAATCTTGGAGCTTTTTTCGGCCACTCATCCCGAGGGGGATGAACCGATCACCCGGCTCCCACCGCCTTACGTGCAAGTCCTGTCCGGCACAATCGGCATCAAGGAGAGCGGTCCATGCATCCGGGGCAAGTTCGTCCATTGTCCACTCCTCCAGGAGATCGCTTCGAAGGCTGAGCGACGATTCCGGAATGGCAGTGAGGCCAGGGACGGCGAGGGGGGAAGACGAAATGGGACCCCTCACTTGACTCTCCCCCACCGAAAGGACGATGTCATCGCCTGCTCGTCTTACGCGCAACCCACCTGGCGCTTGGATGGTGCCCTGCGCGCCCTCTGTCAGCAAAAGTCGATCGATGGCCAACGTCTGCTGGAAGGTCAATCCTGAGCGGCCCTCTCGCAGATACTCGGCGGCCCGCCGAATGATCCGCCATCTTAGAGCGGTGTGAAAGGTCGCCATGCGGTGGGTAGACAGCACCAACTCCTCAGGCGATCGCGAGATCAGGACAGCGCGAAGCTCTTTGTCGGCCATCGCGTTCAGCAGTGTATCCTCAGCTTCAAGGATCGTGGCTGCATTCGCCATGGCATGGACGACGCGTGGGTTATACCGCTTCGCCAGCTCCGGCAGGAGTTCCAGACGAATCCGGTTTCGGCTGTACAAGAGAACCTGATTCGAGGAGTCATCGACGTACGGGATCCCCTGCTGCCGTGCGTACCGCTCGATCTCCTCACGTGAGCAGTCGATCAACGGGCGGATGATCCGGCCCCTGACTGGCGGGATCCCTCCAAGCCCCCTTACCCCGGACCCCCGGAGCAGGTTCATCAGGACAGTCTCCGCCTGATCGTTGCGATGATGGCCCAGGGCAATCCTGGCCGCTCCCTGCTCGTCCGCCACCTGTTCCAAAAACCGGTAACGGAGATCCCTGGCAGCGGCCTGAAGCGAGCCTACTCCCCGGTCCCGCAACGTCCTCCCATCGGCCGTCGTAATGGTCGCAGGAATCTGATGGGCCTCGCATTGGCGACGCACAAAGTTGGCCGTCTCAGCCGATTCCGTCCCTCGAAGGTCATGGTTCAGATGGGCGACATGGAGTGAAATATGATAGCGGGCTCGAAGGCGCAGCAGAAGGTGGAACATCGCCATCGAATCGACGCCGCCAGACACGGCGAGGACGACAATATCTCCCGCTGCCAGCATTCGATGCCGGTCGATAGTCCCTTGAACCCTATGAAGCAGCGCATCCCTCATCGAGTAGTAACCGCAAACTATTACCATGTAACATTATATACTGCGTACTTTACTAGAGGGATGATAGACTGGCGGAAACTCAACAAAGGAGTCCGCCATGTCGCCGAGGTACCGAGTCACTCTTACCGAGCAGGAGCGCAACGGGCTTGAGGCGTTGACGAAACGCGGCAAGACGCATGCGCGGAAATTCATACACGCCCGAGCGTTGTTGCTGTGTGACGCCGGAGCAGGCGGCCCGGCTTGGACTGTCGCTGATACGGCGGAGGCCCTTGGGGTAAGCAGCCGAGCGATTGAGCACCTCAAGAAGCGCTTTGTAGAGGATGGACTTGAAGCTGCGCTTGAACGAAAACCACGGGAAAAGCCGCCCCGGGAAGTCACGTTTGATGGGGCGTTTGAGGCGAGGCTGATCGCACTGGCCTGTTCAGATGCTCCAAAAGGGCGTCTGCGATGGACAGTCAGGCTCCTCGCCGACAGGGTTGTTGAACTGAACTTCGCTTCTTCCGTATCACATATGACCGTGCAGCGGGTTTTAAAAAAAACGAACTTAAGCCTCATCTGTGCAAGTACTGGAAGATCCCCCCGGAAGGAAACTCGGCGTTTGTAGCCAACATGGAGGCTATCCTGGAGGTGTATCATCTGCCGTATGACCCCTACTACCCGGTGGTGTATATGGACGAATCCTGCAAGCAGATGATCGGTGAAGTACGCGACCCGATTCCGTGTAAGCCGGGACAACCGGCGCGCATTGACGATGAATACGTAAGGAACGGTGTGGCTGAGATACTTATGGAAGTAGAGCCGCTTGCCGGCAAAAGACATGTGGTTGTCACAGAGCGTCGCACCAAAAAGGATTGGGCGAGGCAGATCAAACAGATGCTTGATGAACGGTATCCGAACGCAATCAAGGTACGTCTGATTATGGATAATCTGAACACCCACGGCATTGCCTCATTCTATGACACATTCCCGCCAAAAGAAGCCAGGAGGTTGGCGGAGCGACTTGATATACATTACACGCCCAAACACGGTAGCTGGTTGAACATGGCGGAGATTGAACTCAGCGTCCTGAAAGGACAGTGCCTTGAACGCCGAATTGCCGACATGACGACCATGCAAACCGAAGTGACCGCATGGGAAAAAGACCGGAACGATCGCACAAGAAAAATTGTCTGGCAATTCACTACAGCGGACGCTCGGATCAAGCTAAAGCGCCTTTATCCGCAACTTTAATGGTTACACGGTACTAGAGAGATTTCCATCAGCCATCAGGCGGAGCTTCTGGGTATCTCACGCTCCAGCATCTACTATAGACCGGTGGTGGATGAGTACGATCTGCTGCTCATGCGCATGATCGACGAGCAATATACTCAGACGCCATTCTACGGTTCCAGGAAGATGGCGGCTCACCTGAGACGGCCATGATTATCCGGTAAACCGTAAAGCATGTGCAACGGCTGATGCGGGTGATGGGCCTGGAGGCTATCTATCCGAAGCCTCATCTGAGCCGGCCCGGTGTGCATCATCCGATCTATCCGTATCTGCTGCGAGGGCTGATCATCACGCACCCGGATCAGGTGTGGGCGGCGGATATCACGTACATCCGGCTGCACCGCGGCTGGCTCTACCTGGTGGCGATCATGGATTGGTTCAGCCGGTATGTTCTTGCCTGGGAGACCTCGATCACGATGGAGACGGGGTTCTGCCTAGCGGCCCTGGAGAAGGCGTGTGTGGCCAGCGCCCCCGGCATCTTCAATACCGACCAGGGCTCCCAGTTTACCAGCTACGCCTTCACGGACAGGCTCAAAGGCAAGAGGATCAACATCAGCATGGACGGTCGGGGACGGTGTATGGACAACATCTTTACAGAACGACTATGGCGCTCTCTCAAGTATGAAGAGATCTACATCAGGGATTATCAATGTGTCTCTGAAGGACGACGGGGAATTGATTATTACTTCAATTTCTACAACCATGAGAGGCCACACCAGTCTCTCGATTACATGACCCCCGCGGAGGTCTATTTTCAAAGATCGGATGCAAGAGTGGAAGAGAATGACGCCCACATCTCTCTCTCTTCCAAAACACGTAACTTCAGATCCCAAGGTGTAACTTAAATATCTCTAAAACTTGTCTTGACAAGTGGGTCCACCTTATCTATCGCGTCTATCGCGTTAATTGCGTTGATAGCGTGTGGGTCAGATAGGCTCTCGCCCTCTCACTTACAGGGTCGGCTTGGTAATGGGCTTGCGTCGACCCTGAAGCGCCGAGGGCAGACATCTGAGTCGCTGGTCCTCTTCCAGGGTTGGAGAGAGGTAAGATCGTGTAAGTTGGGTTTTTTTTTACCATATTTGAATCACGCCGGTCAATATTAATGTTATTTCGATAGATTAAAGCAGATGTGCGTCCGTAGCGTCTGTTGCGTCTGTTTGGTCTGTTTGAGCATAATGCAAGGTTTGACGTTCGAGGGAAGGGCCTGTCGTGAGAACGGAGAGAATCGTTAAAGAGTCTAGAGTTCTAGAAGCAACCGGAGAGCCTGATCCACTGCCGACATGTTCGGGCATCTCCCAATTCGCTTGTCGATCTCCCGATCCAAGACCGTGGCGAGGTTATCCGCGACGATCACCGAATCCGCAGGATGCCCATCGCCCCTCCTTCTAAGCTATCTCGGCGGACAAGGACGCGTGTCGGACCGGTTCTCTCCAGATTGCTCGTGATCATGGCCCAGATCCGCTGCGGCAGGTCTGTGACGACGCTGTCGGATTGCATCGTTTTGACAACGCAAAAGGGACCCACCGTGATAAAGCAAAAGGAACCCACCTCTGTTCAGTGATAGTCGGGCCTGTGGGAAGCATGGGAAAGCCGGAGGCTTTTCCATGCTGCGGTCGAAATCCG
>NZ_NVQC01000009.1 GCF_003044035.1 Candidatus Methylomirabilis limnetica | reverse complement strand
AAGGACCGACGCCCTGACCAGCTTCAAGCGGGGACGCTGTCGCGTCCTCGTCGCGACCGACGTCGCCGCTCGCGGCATCGACGTGGAGGGGTTAGGCCTCGTCGTGAATTTCGACGTTCCGCAGCTCTCAGAGGATTACATCCACCGGGTCGGACGTACGGGCCGGATGGATGCGACAGGCGAGGCCTACACCCTCGTCTCACCGAACGAAGAGGACACTCTGCGCGCCATCGAGCGCGCCATCGGGACACGCCTGCCACGCCAGAAGGTCCCGGAGTTCAATTACGCTAAGACACCGACAGAGCGCTTTGAGGTTCCCCTTGCCGACCGCATTGCGGCTATCCGCACCCGAAAAGCGGACGAGCGGGTCCGGGCGAAGGCGAATGTAGCGCGTCGTGCTACGTCAGGGATTACGGCGGGTCCCGCCGCAAGCGTGACCGCGGGGCAGCACCCCACGAGCCCTCGCGCAGTCCGCCCACACCGCGTGACTGCAAAGCCGTTCACAGGCAAGTCCTTCAGCCGACCAGTGAGTGGACGCGTAAACGGGACTGCCGGCTGGCGAAGCACGGGCTCCACCACCGAGCCACGGAGCGTTCAGGGGGCGTAGCGCGGGGCCGCTTAGGCGGGTCAGGGCACAGGCGAAGTGTCGCCTGTGGAGTCGTCTCTGTGTGCGCGGATGCAGGCCAGAAAGCGCGGGCCAAGCTCCTGGAGCTTGCGCAGGCCGACCCCCTTGATCTGCAGGAAGGCGTCCTTCGCGGTGGGGCGTGCTCGTGTCATCTCACGCAGGCTGGCGTCGCTGAAGATGAGGTAGGGTGGGATACCTCGCTCTGCGGCCATGGTCCGACGGAGGACACGGAGCATCTCGAACAGGTCCTCATCGCCGCCGCTGCCGGCGCCTGAAAGCAGAGCGACTTCCCGCCTCCCGTCGGCAGGATGACGATGGAGTCCCGCCGCGCCAGCACCGCCCTCATGGCCTCTTCCTGCAACGGGAGGAGCGTGTCGTAGCCCCACACGCGCTTCACGGTTTGCCTGATATTCTCCATTCGCACCCGCTCCTTACCTTCGACAGTGAACCCGCGACCCGGCAGCCAGCCAAGACGTTCGGGATGCTATCCGGTCAATAATGGGGACTACGTTGCGTTAACGGTGTTCACACTGCGTGCGGCGGATATGCTCACCTCGACGGAGTGTTCCTGACGGTCGTCAACGAGGGGAATCGCCTGGTCGTGTTGCTCGACGCCATCCACGGTCACACTCGTCTCGCCATTCCCGCCTAGCGTCTGTAGGACGGCGATGTGGTAGACCGTCTCCCGGTACCGGTAGCGCACGGTGAACCCCTTCCAATCCGCAGGGAGGCACGGAGCAATACGCAGTGTCTCCGCTTCCAGCCTCAGCCCGAGGAGGGATTCCACGATCAGCCGGTACATCCAGCCGGCCGAGCCCGTGTACCACGTCCAGCCACCGTGGCCGGTGTGCGGCGGGAGCGCATAGACGTCGGCCGCGACCACATACGGTTCTACCCTATAGGTCGCAATTCCCTCCGGAGATCCGGCATGGTTCACGGGGTTGATCATGGCCAACAGTTCCCACGCGCGACGGCTGTCGCCCAATGCAGCGAACGCCATCACCGCCCAGATCGCCCCATGCGTGTACTGCCCACCATTCTCTCTCACGCCTGGGACGTACCCCTTTATATAGCCAGGATTCAACGTCGACGTGTCGAATGGCGGATCCAAGAGTTGGATCAGCGCATGGTCCCGGCGAACGAGGCGCTCATCCACCGCGTCCATCGCCATGCGCGAGCGCTCGACATCGCCCGCCCCGGAGAGCACAGACCAGCTTTGCGCAACCGAATCAATCTGGCATTCGGGGTTACTCGCCGACCCAAGCGGCGAGCCATCGTCGAAGTAGGCGCGGCGATACCACTCGCCGTCCCAGCCATTCAGCTCGATATTCTGGCGCAATTGAGCCGCCTCCCTTTGGCAACGTTCGACGAAGGAAACGTCACCATGCCTGCGGGCAACCTCAATGAACCGCATAAGCACGTCATACAGGAAAAATCCCAGCCAGACACTTTCACCTTTGCCGTGTTCGCCCACAGCGTTCATGCCGTCGTTCCAGTCGCCTGAGCCCATGAGCGGCAGGCCGTGCTCACCATATCTGAGACCCCTCAGGATGGCTCGCACACAGTGCTCGTATAAACTGGCCGCTTCTTCGGACCGGCTGGGTAGATCGTAATACGAGTCCTCCTCCGCGTTTACCGGGCGGCCCTCAACGAAGTGGATGGGTTCGTCCAACACCCCGGTGTCCCCTGTGTTCAGAACGTAGCGGCACGTCGCCAACGGCAGCCAGAGGTAATCATCCGAACAGTGTGTACGCACGCCCCGGCCCGATGGGGGATGCCACCAATGCTGGACATCTCCCTCCCGGAACTGACGGGCCGCGCAGCGGAGTAAGTGCTCGCGCACGAGGTGCGGCTGGGCGTGGATGAGCGCCATCACGTCCTGTAACTGGTCGCGGAAACCGAAAGCACCCCCCGACTGGTAGTATCCGCTCCGAGCCCAAAGACGGCATGCGAGCGTCTGGTACACGAGCCATCCGTTGGTAAGCACGTTGAGGGACTGGTCCGGTGTTTCCACCTGCACCGCGTCGAGCGTGTGCTTCCAGTACTGCCACACCGCGTCGAGCGTGTCCCGCGCCGCAGCGGATCCCCGGAAGCGACGCGCCAGGTTGCTGGCGTCATCGGCGTCTCGCCCCACGCCGAGTCTGAAAATGAACTCACGCTCTTGCCCGTCGGCTAGCTCGAATGCAACTTGGATCGCGGCGCAGGGATCCAAAGCGGCCCCCACTTTGCCGGAAAGCCGCGACCGAGTCATCGCAGCCGGATTCCGAAGCGTGCCGTTCCGCCCAAGGAACTCAGTCCGGTCGCCGCTTACGGTCCGAGTCGCACCGTCCACGTCGAAGAAGGCAACCCGGTCGGCGAACTCCGTGTTGTATGGGTTCCGCGCGAAGAGCGCTCCGCTGTTGGGGTCAACTTCGGTGACCACGTGCATTGTCGATTTCGGCCGCAGATCTCCCAGCACCCATTCCACGTATCCCGTGGCAGAGAGCCGGCGGGATCGGCCACACTCGTTTCGCACTTTCAACACCGCAAACTTGATCGGCGCGTCGAGGGCCACGTACACCCACAGCTCTGAGCGGATGCCGCGCTCCGTGTGCTCGAAGACGCTATAGCCGAAGCCGTGCCGGCTGGCGTAAGGCATCGCTCCGCGGCTGGGTAGCGGCGTGGGGGACCAGAAGTGGCCCCTCTCTTCGTCACGGATGTAAAAGGCTTCTCCGCTGGAATCGCCCACGGGGTCGTTGTACCAGGGAGTGAGGCGGAACTCGTGGGCGTTCTCGCTCCAGGTGTAGGCCATGCCGCTCTCTGAGATGACGGTCCCGAAGTGCGGGTTCGCCAGCACATTCACCCACGGTGCCGGCGTCACTTGCCCGTGCGCGGTCGTAATGACGTACTCGCGTCCATCCGGGGTGAATCCTCCCAGCCCGTTGAAGAAGATCAGATCGTGGCGAGGCAACGCGGCGGCCGCCGGGGGTTCGGCGCGGCGGGTTCGGGTCAGCGCTAAGCGAGGGACCAATGCTTTCACAGTGCCGCGACGGTTGATCTGCTCCGCCAGCGCTCCACGAGTGTCGGTGATGACGGCGCGAGCGACCGATTGGAGCAGAATACGGTCCTCGTTCGATATCTGGTCCCCAGGTCTTACAAAGATGCCGCCGGGTCGATCGGTCACGTTGGCCTCGATGCCTGCGGCAATCAGCCCCATGATCTGGTCGTGCAAAAGTTGCCGGTAACCGGTCTGATCTTCGTTCCAGATCACCAGGTCCACAGCCAGTCCCTTGAGGCGCCAATACGCGTGAGCCTGGATGAGTTGGCGTACCAGATCGATATTGACTGGGTCTGCAATCTGCAGCAGCACGATCGGCAAGTCGCCGGAAATGGAGTAGCCCCACAGACCGGACTGCCCGTGGCGGTTCTTGGTGAGGACGCTCGGGTCGGCGCGCAGCGAGGAATTTGCGTAGATGACCGAGCTGGCAAGGTGTCCATAGAGTTGCGCGTCGGCCTCAGTGGCATTGATCTGCCGCAGGACTACCTGGCTATGGGTCCACGCCAGTTCGAAGACGCGATCTGCGAGACGCCGATCCTGGTATTTCTCGACAAGGCCCAGGCACACGTCGCGAGTGTCCCCGATGCCGGAGACAATATTGATCGTCGCCGATTCTTCCGGATCCAGCGTGATTCGATACCGGATCGCGACAATCGGATCGAGCACGGAGCCCTGGCTGCCCGAGAGCGCTGCGGAACCGCTCATCGCTTGCGGATTGGCGGCGGTGTTTCCGCGGCCGATGAACCGCAGGCGGTCAGTCTCATAGGATATTTCTCCGATGTCCGCCCCGTGCACGGCCATCAGATGAAACATCAATGGCGCGTGTTCGTTGGGGGAGCGGGGCCGGCGAGTGCAGAGGATCGCCTGCCGCTCCTGGATGATCTCGGTCTGAACAAAGAGATTGCTGAACGCCGGATGCAGCGCGTCCGCGGCAGACGATGCGAGAACGACCTCCGCGTAACTCGTTACTTCGATCGCTCTGCGCGTCCGAGAGCGGTTGGCGATGGTGATTCGGCGCATCTCGATGTCATCCTCCGGCGAAACGGCGATCTCCGTGTGCATGTCGAAGTCGTGGTTGCGGCAGCGAAACTCCGCTCGCGCGTCCGAGAAAATCGCTTCGTAATGCTTCGATTGCTTAAGCGTCGGCTGATACGCCGTTGACCAGAACTCCCCGCTCGTCACGTCGCGGATGTAACAGAATGTGCCCCAGTTGTCACAGGTGCTGTCTTCGCGCCAGCGTGTGACTGCGATGTCCTTCCAGCGGCTGTAACCGCCTCCCGCGTTCGTGATCATCACGTGGTATCTGCCGTTCGACAACAACTGCACTTCCGGTATCGGCGTGTTCGGGCTGCTGAAAACGCGCACCGGCGTCTCCAGGCCACTGGGAGTCGTACGTAAGTCGGAGGACTCGGCGGCGTCGGCGTGCGAATAGAACGCCGTGGCTTTTGGAATCCGCTCCTGGAGCAGCAGCGTGGTCGCCTGGACCAACGGATCCGACTCAAATCGCTTCTGCATCGGACGGTCCAGGAGCAGATAGGCCAGCGAGAGGAGGCTCATGCCCTCGTGATGTGCCATGAAGGACCGAACCACGGCGTTCGATTTTCCACGCGGCAGACGCGAAGGAGTGTAGTCGATTGCTTCATAGAAGCCATATGTCCCTTCAAACCCTTCAGCGGCGAGTCGCTGCAGATTCAGGCACGCCTCCTCGGGCGCCACCATCAGCGCGAGCGCCGAGGCATACGGTGCAATGACCAAATCCTCGGCTAGTCCGCGTTTGAGACCCAGGCCGGGCACGCCAAACGCTCGATACTGGTAGTTGAGATGAACGTCAATCATGTTGTAGCCGGATTCCGAACTACCCCATGGCACTCCGCGCTTCTCTCCATACTCGATCTGCCTCTTCACAGCCGCCTTGTAGGTCTCGTCGAGCAGCGTGTTTTCGTAGGTCGGCATCACCAGGAGCGGCATGAGGTACTCGAACATCGAACCGCTCCACGAAAGGAGAATCGGCTCTCCACCGGCGTGAGTGAGCAGGCGTCCCAGGGCAAACCAGCTTTCCTGCGGCAGTTGTCCCTGCGCAATCGCCACGAAACTGCACAATCTCGCTTCCGAAGCCAGCAGATCGTAGTAACTCGAGTCCCGCCGGTGCTCACCAACGTTGTAGCCGATCGCCAGCAGATGACGCGCCTTATCGAACAGAAAGTCATACTCCATGCCGGCCAGTTCGCTGGATTGCAGTGCAAGCCGTTCGATGGCCGCAATCCTTGCCCTAGCGCGGTGGCTTGCCTCCGTGATGAGCCGTCGAAGCTCACCAGACCATTCACGCTCCTCGGGGGTTGCGTCCGAGCCGAGCCGATGCTCGATTGCCGGGAGCAGCTCTTCCTCAAGTCTCGCCAGCTCGCGCAGCGTTGGGATCTCGTCGATACCGCGAAATTCTCCGAGCCGATTCTGAGAGGCCGGCAGCAAGATCCATGGAGCGAGAAACGTCAGCTCATCGAGGGCGGCCTGGCATTGTCGAGCCAGGGCACGGGCCCACCGCTTCGCTTGGCTCTCGGGGTCAGCATCGAAGCCGCCGACCACCTCCGCGGCGGAGGTCGCCAGACGGTCCAGGCACAGCCGCGCCGCCGCGAGCGTCGTTGGCCGGGAATCGAATGCGGACGCCAGATCCTTCTGCAGCTCCGCGAGTTGGGCCGGAGCGGCGCCTCCCGCAGCGTCCACGAGAATCCTGAGTGTGTCGCTGAGCCCGTCAAACAATCGCGACCCCAGGATCTTGTGATCGGGAAGCGCGAGCAGACCCGGCCGCAATGTCAGCAGATGGCCCGCGAGGTTCCCGCTGTCCACCGTCGAAATGTAGAGCGGCGGCAGCGGTTTCAGAGACTGCGTGTCGTACCAGTTATAGAAGTGGCCTCGGTGCCGTTCCAGGGCTTCCATCGTGCGGAGGGCATTCGCCGTGCGCTCGATGAGTTGTCCGGCCGGAATGTAGCCGAAGTCGTACGCAGACAAATTCGCGAGGAGCGCAAGTCCCATGTTGGTCGGCGACGTGCGATGCCCGACCGCAGCAACGGGATGCTCCTGATAGTTATCAGGTGGCAGCCAATGATCTTCCGGGCCGACGAATGTCTCGAAAAACTCCCACGTCTTTCGCGAAAGCTTCTGAAGAAAGATGATCTGGCCAGCCGTCAGTCTTGCTCCGCGGCGAACGAGCGGCCGGCTGATCCACCAGGCGATAGCGGGGGAGGCAAACCAGAGGCCCAGTACGGGTCCAGCCACTGCGAGCGCGACCGGCCTCGAAAGCGTCAGAGAGATCATCGCGGCAGTGGCGATAACGGGGGCGATCCACATCATCCGATAGAAGGCGGCGAGGCCCGTTCGGCTCTTGCGATCCGGGTCGCTCGACGGACTCCACTCCAGAAGTCGCTTGTGTGTGACCAGCAGTCGCCCGGCCGTGCGCACAATCGCATCCAGACTAAAGAAGGCCTCGTAGGGGAGACACGCGAGCGTAAATGCCGCCTGAGCGAAGTGCCGGCCAGCCGAGCGCACCGCGGCGGCGAGATGCTGACGCAGCAGCACATCGCCTGGTTTCTGAAACAGATCCATCGTGGAGGCAATCAAGGGAGGAATCAGGATAGTGCCGATCACCGCCAAGGTCCAAAACCAGAGCGGCGACAAGACCGTCCAGCCCAGGAGCAATAGCAGTGTCAACGCCGAAGGCACGAGACTCCGACGAAGGTTGTCGAAGATCTTCCATCGGGACAGTCCAGAGAGCGGATTCTTCTGACGGCTTGCGTTGGGGCCAGGAACGCCTGGCAGCAGCCAGCGTGCAAGCTGCCAATCCCCGCGAATCCAGCGGTACCGACGGCTTACGTCCGCGCTGTAGCAAGATGGATATTCCTCGTACAACTGCACATCGCTCAACAACCCCGCCCGCGCGTAGCACCCTTCCAGAAGATCGTGGCTGAGGATTCGGTTCTCTGGAAATCGCCCATTGAGCGCCCGCTCGAACGCATCAACGTCATAGATCCCCTTGCCAATGAACGAGCCTTCGTGGAAGAGGTCCTGGTACACATCGGAGACGGCGCGCGTATACGGGTCGATGCCCGGCTCACTCCCACACAGTCGCGCGTACCGCGACCGGTTCGTGGCTGGCAGGCTCACGGCCATACGCGGCTGAAGGATACCGTACCCGGCAACAACACGCTGCTTGTCTTCGTCGTACCGGGCACGATTCAGCGGGTGCGCCATGGTTCCCACAAACTGCCACGCCGAATCGCGCGGGAGTTGCGTATCCGTGTCAAGGGTGATCACGTACTTCACGTTCGAGAAATCCGCCGTCTCACCAACGACGAGTGAGAAACAATCCCTTGAGCCGCCGCGCAGAAGCGAATTCAAGTCGGTCAGTTTCCCTCGCTTCCGCTCGTAACCCATCCACATCCGCTCCCGAGGATTCCATCGGCGCGGGCGATGAAAGAGGAAGAACGTGCCGCCTTTTGCGCTCCTGTACTTTTCATTCAGTTCTTCGATTCTCTTCTGGGTCAGCCGCAACAGCGGGTCATCCTCCGGAATCGTTTCCTCGCGTGCGTCCCGGAAATCAGTGAGCAGAGCGAAGTGCAGGTTCTCGTCCCGATTTGCCAAAAACCGAACTTCAAGCGCCTCGACCAGATCCTCAATATCTTGAGCGCTCGTGAGCAGAGTCGGGATCACGGCCAGTGCGCGCGATTCCGGAGGAATGCCTTTGGAGAAGTCCATTCGCGGCAGCAAGTGCGGTGTCGCCAGCAACGTCGTCAGCCAGTTCACCAGCGCCACCGCCAACTGACTTGCGCACACGAGCGAGAGAATCCCGGTCAGCGCGAGGAGCCAACCACGCACCCCACTGGCATGCGCCGTCGCCAAGAAGCTCCCGGTGACGATCGCCGTCATCAGCGTGATCGTGCCGAGATAGAGGAGCAAGGGAAACCGGCCGCTCATTCTCTGAAGAACCATAGCGGGAGAGAGACGCACCATCGCCATTCGTTGGAGTTGCGGCAACCCCTTGTCGATGAGGTAGAAGCCAACATGTGCCGCTCGATCGTCGCTGCCGTTCTTGGCCGCGCCCTCGTGTACCAACTGGATCGCTTTGCGGGCGACCTCGCTTTCGGATAGCCGGCTGCTCTTCGCGATCTGCTCCACGACGTGACGGTAGCGGTCACGGGTGGCAAAATCCATCTGCCCGTAGACGCCGCCGGGATCCTCGCGCAGGGTCTGCTCGACAACGCTCATGGCTTCGACGAACTTGCGCCAGTCCATCGCCTCCAGAAATCGGAGGCTGCCGATGCTGTTGCTTATGGAGACCTGATCGGCGGCCTGTTGTTGGTTCTCCGATTGCACCAACTGCTCGATCGTCAGGCCAGACTCCGAGAGCCGCTGCTCAATCCAGGTGAGCGGCAATGCCAAAGCTGGGCTCTGTCCCTGCAACCGGCGCGCAAATTCCGCGACAAACGAACTCACCAACGGCACGCTCGACCGCGCCATGTCCGCGATCACCAAAATCAGGCTCTTCGGGTCTTTCTCAGCGGTTTCCGTCATCTGGTCCGCCCAATAGTCGGCGAGGTTTCGGTCGGTCCTGTCGGCGGCGAGTCGCGCTCCAACGCGCCGGAGATTCTCGATCAGTGCCAGGCGCAGCATGATCGGGATGGCCCACAATTCGCCTAACGTCAGGGCGGTGACCGTCTGGTAGGCTGCGACGAAACTGCTGAGACTTTCCGGGTCCACCCGTCCATCGCCGTGCGAGATCGTCTCCAGCGCGATGTCATAGACCCTCGGAAGTCCAGCCGATGGGCCGTTCAGCAAGCGAGGCAGGTCCCGGCTGTACCCCTTTGGCAAGTATCGTCTGGCCGTACGAATCTGTTCTTCGATCAGATAGAAGTTGTCGAGTAGCCATTCCCCGGCCGGCGCAATCCGGCGGTTCTCCTTGACCGCCGCCGTCAGCAGATTGCAGGCTCCAACCAGGACGCCTTCATTCTCAGCCAGCCGCGGCAGAAGTTGGTCCGGAGCGCGTCCCAGCCCCAACGTGTGCGAGCCCGCCAGGGTCTTGCCGTGCTGCTCCATCTGGTCGTTGCTGAACAGCTCCGATCGTAGCGGTGGCTCGTCGCCGACGTACTTGTGTGCCAAGGCATTTCCGCGAAGGTACGCCCTCAAATGGAGCAAGGTCCGGCGGATGGTCTTACTACCTATCTTCACGTGTGAGGTTCCCTTCATGCTCAGGCGCGGTGCCCGGAAGGATCGTCGGCGGGACAGAGACTCCCTTCCTTGCGTTCCCATTCGAAGTGACGGCGCGTCCGAAGCGGGACGTGCAAGTCAATCAGCAGTGGGGCGTTTCACCAGGCGAACGCTAAACTTTCACGGCTCTGGTTGGGGCGCAGGTGATAACTGGAATCGCTGCGAAAGTCCCGGTGGGTGGATCAGCGCATGGGCCCGGATCAAGGATACGAGATCTACAAAACCCAGTGCATCACGAAGCGGTGCAGGGTCCATTCAAAGAAGCTCGCGTAGACGAAGAGCGCGCCAATCATCAGGGCCCGACTCAGGAGCATGTGGACCATCTGACGAGCTCTCCCTATCGCGCCAGGTAATACGGAACAGCCGTGACGATCACGCTGGGCGTGAAGAGGAGCGCAGACTGGATAAGCAGCGCCTGCGGGTTGTAGAGGAGGTTCTGCCACCACTGGGCCGGGATGATCTCGGGCAGGATTACGAGCGGGACCGCGCTACGGAGAGACCAGCGTCCGGATTGCTCCGCCCAGTGCCCCGCTGCACAGTGGTATTCTAGTGCCGTTCCAACTTTTTCAGACAAACAATGTAACTACAAGGTGTTTAGGCCGAAGGCTGAAGGCTATAAATTATCTCGCAAGGCACGAATCAAGCCATTCAAGACCTTCTTGGTTTCTACGACCTTTGGTTCTATCAGAGAGGACTCCTCATTGGACAAGAAGTCCAAACGCTTTGACGGATGTAGTTGATAGCGCAGTTCCCTCTGATTACCCCCAAAAGCCTTCAGCCTTCAGCCTTCAGTCTATCTACCTGAGTAGTTACCGAACAATGACGCTACGCAGAGGTCGATTGCGTTGCCGACACATCATCGTATCGTGATGCCAGATAGTTGGAACGGCACTAGGGTCACTACAGGGGATTTCGACCGCCCCGCCCTGGGGCGGCGTTACTGCAGGATGCCCAGCCCGTCCTCCTCGCGCATGATGAGGTGCGCCTCGTCGGCCACCCTCAATCGTCCGCTTAGGCGCTGGGGGCTACACTTTGACGTTCGCGGCCCTCGGTCCCTTGTCCCCCTTCTCGACATCGAACGTGACGGCTTGCCCATCCGCGAGCGTATCGAACGCCTCCCCCTGGAGGGCGGACCGGTGAAAGAAGATCTCGACGCCATCGTCTCCCTGAATGAACCCAAAGCCTCGTTCCCTGACCAGCCGCTTAATCGTGCCTGTTGCCATTGCTTCTGCTCCTCTCCGGACATCCGTCCGGGACCTGTTGCGTTTTCCAGCACCGACCTACCACGACGCTCCTCGTATCTGTTTCAAACCCCCTCGCTCTCAGACCACCTTATCAGGACAACACCATACTTGCAAGCGGAGCCTGCATCGTCCCGCTCTACCGCCTCTTTCTCCGGCAGTCGGCGCGCGGCCTGCAGGCGACCTTGGCCGGCGGATCCGGGGCCACAAAGGCACCCTTCCACACTGGGACCGCACACACCCAGCGCGTTTCAGGTCCTCGATGGACCGCGAGAGCAGGGAAACCCCCGCAAAGTTCCTCGCCCCTCGCCGACGATGCTGGCCATAGGGTCGCACAACCGCCCTGGTCAGCACACGTTTGCATCTCAGCAATGCCTGTCTCTCGTTTTTGGGCACAGGGCTCAGCTTGACGCTTCACTCGTCTTTCCAGTATGATCAAACCATCTATATGGCTATCCGCGGTTATGCCTCACCTGAGAGTGTATACGTCGAAAGGGGGCGTATCTCCCTGAATGCCTGGCGCCTTGAGGGTATTGCAACCCTCGTCCTGCTCATGCTCATGCTCATGCTTACGGCCTGTGCTTCCAATTATGTCGTAGATGGCTTCTTTGTGGATGGGACTCGAGGCTTCAAGATTCCGATACTGCGCGATGGTTGGCGGCAGTTCGAGTTGGAAGGGACTGACCTCGCGTTCCGGGCGGAGCCGGGCGGCCAGGTCGCCGCATTGTTTGTCAGTTGCGAAGGCGAGCAGCCCATCCCTCTCCGAATCCTGTCCAGACGCTTGTTCTTTGGGATCGGCACAAAGCGGATAATGGCGCAGGGGCCCATTGTGCTGAACGGCACAGAGGCGATCCACACAATACTGGAGGGGCGCCTGAATAACACCGAGGTGATGATCAGCAGTTACGTCGCCAAGGATGGTGATTGCGCCTATGATCTGGTCTACGTGGCTCCCCCTGAGCTCTTTCAGGACCGGCTGCCGGAATTTGAGCGATTTGCCATGGGCTGGGTTTTGACTGAAAAAGGTTCCGGATTCCAAGTACCGGGGTCCAGGCTGAAGTAAAGAACTGCAATAAGGACACACAATGCGGAATGTGGTTGTAGCAGTTGGAGACCAGTCGATTCGATTGCTCGAATTGCTGGGTGGGATCTCAAAGCTTACCTATGACACCGCTTGCTGCGCCTTCACGCCTCCCTACAACCCCCGTGGACTCCTCCAGCAGGTCGATCATATCGGGGTGAAATCGATCTCGATCGCCAGTGTAGCCGCGGTCTTCACCGGCCTCGTCTTAGCCCTACAAACCGCTTATGGCCTGAGCCGATTCGGGGCAAAGGCATATGTGGGGATTATCGTCTCGCTCTCAATAGTCCGCGAGCTAGGGCCGGTTCTCACGGCCCTTTTGGTGGGAGGGCGGGTCGGTTCCGGGATCACCGCCGAGCTGGGATCGATGAAGGTCACGGAGCAGATCGACGCAATGCGGGCCATGGGGGCGAATCCGATCAAAAAGCTGGTGGTGCCCAGAGTATTGAGCGCGATGCTGGTCCTGCCGCTGCTGACGGTCATGGCGGACATCCTGGGCATACTGGGGGGCATGGTCATCTCCAGGTACGAGTTTCAGGTCGATTACCAACTCTACTACAATACTGTGACACGCAACCTGACGGTAGCCGACATTGTGAGCGGTCTCGGCAAGACAGTAGTCTTCGGCTTCATTATCGCCATCGTCGGCTGCTACAGTGGGCTGGAAACGAGGGGTGGCACAGAAGGCATCGGCAAGGCCACGACCACGACCGTTGTCACCTCGGCCATCGCTATCATTATCTCGGATTTCTTTCTTACGAAGTTCTTCTGGTGGCTGGAGGGCTGGTGAAGTGAGCGCCCCGGCCATCGAGTTCCGCCAAGTCTACAAGTCGTTCAACCACACACCGATCTTGGTCGGGATGGATTTCGCGATCCAGTCGGGTGAGACGGTGACCATCATCGGCGGCAGCGGGATCGGCAAGAGCGTCACCTTGAAACTGATCGTCGGCCTACTCAAGCCGGAGGCGGGCCAGATTCTCATCGAGGGGGAGGACATCGTACCGCTGACGGAAGATCAGCTCATTCGGGTCCGGAAGAAGATCGGGATGGTCTTTCAGGGCTCGGCGCTCTTCGATTCCCTTTCGGTTGCGGAGAACATCGCCTACCCTCTCCGGGAACATACGGCCATGTCGGAGCGTCAGATCCGAGAGCGGATCATGGAAACGCTCCGTCTTGTAGGCCTTGAGGGCGCCGAGGATAAGGAGCCGGCCGACCTGTCGGGCGGGATGAGGAAGCGGGTCGCTCTGGCCAGAGCGATCGCGCTCACGCCAAGGATCATTCTGTATGACGAGCCGACGACTGGCCTGGACCCTGCCAACACTGAGAAGATCAACGAGTTGATCGTGGACATGGACAGGAAGCTAGAGGTGACGTCGGTAGTGGTGACTCACGACATGCGGAGCGCGTTCAAGATCTCCGATCGGATCGGCCTGCTGGACATGGGCAAAATTGCCGTCGTCGGAACGCCACGGGAAATCGAACGCGCTGATCTGCCGCTGGTCCGGCAATTCATTAACGGGACAGTGGCGTGAAATCGCAGCGGTCAGCGATCAGCGTAGGGGCAGGGCTTGCCCTGCCCAAAGGGCGCAGCAAGCAGCGCCCCCACATGGGTCTTGCCGAGCGCTGAGCGCTAACCAAGAGGCAACGATATGCCGGAACGTGAATACTGGACGCGGTTACGCGTGGGAATCTTTGTCCTGGGACTCCTGGGTCTTTTCATCGTCTTTGTCCTGACCATCGGAAGCCGGAGCCGAATCTTCGAGCGCCGCTACAATCTGCACGCCTTCTTCGGCACTATCGAGGGACTGAATGTCGGGGCGCCGGTCCGTCTCGCCGGCACATCCATCGGCTCGGTCAATGACATTACCTTCAGCAAGGACCTTGCCAGCAAGAAGATCCGGGTGACCATGAACCTCGACGCCGGGCTCCAGAACCGGATACGTGAGGATTCGATCGCAAGTATCGGGTCCATCGGGCTAGTCGGAGATAAGGTGCTCGATCTAACGGTGGGCAGCCTTGACAAGCCGGTCCTGCCCCCAGGGGCGACGATCGCGAGTGCCGATCCACCGGACTATGCCAAGCTGCTCCAAAAAGGGGATCAGATCGTCGGCAACGTGGTGAAGATCTCAGACGCCTTGAGCCAGCTCGTGGGCGGCGGAGCGGGGGTGGGGGCGCGGCAGGATCTGGCCGAGAGCATCGCCTCCTTCAACCGAATTATGGGAGAGATCGAACAGGGGACCGGGCTGCTGCACGCGCTGGTCTATGAGAAGCGCTCAGGCAACATCCTGAAAGAGTTGTCTGAAACGACTGCCGCCATTCAGCAGTTGTCCAACTTGATGAAGCAATTCCAGAATCAAAAAGGGTTGGCGCACATCCTGTTTGCGGACCCACGAGCCGAGTCAATCATGGCCGATCTCGAGCAGACCTCCAAGAATCTCAAGCTGGTGTCGTCCCGCCTGGCTCAAGGAGAGGGAACGCTTGGAGCGCTCATCGACGATCCTGCGCTGTACGAGGATCTGTCGTCCCTCCTGCGGGGAGCGAATCGCAGCCGGATCCTGCAAAGCCTGATCCAGTCCACCCGGCGGTCTGGCGCCTCCGCCGGGCCGCAATGAGTACGCCCTCTACGGTGTCGCTGATCGTCCACGGCCACTTCTACCAGCCGCCGCGTGAGAACCCCTGGACCGATGAGGTCGAGCAGCAGCCTTCCGCCGCCCCCCATCACGACTGGAATCAGCGGATTACTGCGGAGTGCTACGCGCCGAATGGATGGGCCAGACTCCTGGACCATGAAGGCCGGATCGTCAAGCTGGTCAATAACTATGCCGGCATCAGCTTTGACGTCGGGCCAACGCTCTTCCGCTGGCTGGAACGGAAGGCCCCCGAGACCGTTCGTCGCATTATCGAGGGCGATCGTGACAGTGTGGCTCGGTGTGGCGGCCATGGTAATGCCCTGGCCCACCCGTACGTCCATGCAATCCTGCCGCTCGCCGACTCAAAGGACCGCGCCACGCTGGTCAAGTGGGGGATCGTCGAGTTCCGGTCCCGCTTCGGCCGTGAGCCGGAGGGGATGTGGCTTCCGGAAACGGGCGTGGACCTGGCGACGCTGGAACTGCTCAGTGATTACGGAATCCGTTACACCGTCTTGGCGCCCTGGCAGGCGACCCGGGTTCGTCCGCTAGGAGAAGAGCAGTGGCATGAGCTGGGCTCCGACTGGATCGATCCCTCGCGCCCATACACGTGTCGCCTGCCTCATGGGGGCACGATCGATCTGTTCTTCTACGATGCAGCTCTGTCCCGCGCCATTGCTTTTGATGGTCTGTTGCAGGGGGCCGATCGCCTCGCCGACCGACTCGTCGAGGTCTCCCACAGCTCGCCCTCACGCCTGCATATCCTCTGTACCGACGGCGAATCGTACGGCCATCACAGCAAGTTCGGAGAACGCGCGTTGGCCGTTCTGCTGGCGAAAGAGACCGCGCCAAAGGAGCTTGCGGTTACTAACTTCGGGGCCTACCTCGCGAGCGCGCCCCCCACGCATGAGGTGGTCATTCGAGATGGAAGCGCCTGGAGCTGTGCCCATGGCCTGGGGCGGTGGAAGGAGGACTGCGGATGCAGCACCGGTGGCCAACCGGGCTGGCGCCAGCGCTGGCGTGTCCCCTTCCGGGAAGCCATTAATGGCCTTCGCGACGATCTGCAGCACCTCTTCACGGAACAGGCAGATCGGTTGTTCACCGATGTCTGGGCCGCGAGGGACGATTACATCGCCCTGATCCTTGATCGGAGCAATCCCTCGGTTGAGAAGTTCTTTGGGGCGCACGCCCGCCGATCGCTCTCGCTGCAGGACAGAGCCGCGGCACTTCAACTGCTGGAGATGCAGCGACATGCCCTCCTGATGCAGTCCAGTGACGGTTGGTTCTTTAGCGATATTTCTGACATCGAGGCCGCGCAGAACCTCAAACACGCAGCGCGGGCTCTCGAACTCGCGTCTGCCTTTGTGACTGTGAGCCTGGAGGCGAAATTTCTGGCCAGGCTTCAGACCGCGAAGAGCAACATTTCTTCCGAACGGGACGGCCGGCGCATCTGGGAGGTCCGAGTTGGCACAGCACGGGTCGATCTCGCTCACCCCGTAGCCCTTTACGCCATGCGGTCGCTGGTGGAGAACCTGCCTGAGCCCTATCACGTGCATAGCTTTGACCTCCATCGGCTGAGTCTTGAGCACTTTCCCCTTATAAATGGGACGATGATAGTCGGCGGCATAGAGGTATCTTCATCCCTCACCATGGAGCGCAAGGAGTTCGGATTTGTCCTGAAGTGGTTGGATGCCGATGGGATGTCCGGCTGCCTGTTTCCTTGGGGGGGTGAGGAGGATCTGAAGCGATGGCTGGAGGCGTTTGAGGGGCAGGTGAAAGGTCTATCGCTGCCGGGTTACAGCCAGGCAACGCCGATTTCATTGAAGATGCTTTCCCCGGAAGAGCGACGGGAGATCTTAATGGCGCTCTACAGAGGGTGGGACGTTTTTCGCAAGCGCTACGATGAGCTGGCGGCACGAACCCAGGGTTTACTCCGCGCTTTCTTCGACGAGGGACTCTCTCCCCCTGAGGCCCTGAGAGCCCCGGCC
Source organism: Candidatus Methylomirabilis limnetica (assembly GCF_003044035.1). NCBI lineage: Bacteria > Methylomirabilota (SeqCode) > Methylomirabilia (SeqCode) > Methylomirabilales (SeqCode) > Methylomirabilaceae (SeqCode) > Methylomirabilis (SeqCode) > Candidatus Methylomirabilis limnetica. The sequence goes on along the minus strand of NZ_NVQC01000009.1, from coordinate 154,167 downwards.
GAGTTTACCGTGACCCGCAACCTGGAGGAGTCCCTACGGCAGTGGCTGTCCGATGGCGGGACCGATCTGTACCGCAGCCTGCTCATGCTGGCCGATGAGGTGAAGCGACTCGACCTTCCGCAGCAGGAGCACCTGCAGGATCTCCTGTCCAGAGCATTCGGGATGCGGGTGAGGCGGTTATGCGAGTGTCCGGACCTGGATGGACTCCGTGGGGTGCAGGAGGTTGTCGACCTCGCTGACCGAATGGGCTACGCCATGGACCGACCAGAATCTGTTGCCCTGATGTATGAACTCCTCACGCACGATGTACCGCCACTGATCGAGCGGGTACTGCAGGCCGAGTCCAGGGATGAGTGCAACCTGGTCTCGGCCGTTCTTCGTCTGGGCGAACGGTTCGGGTTTTCGACCGGAAGGCTTCGGCAGCGCCTTCGTCCAATCGAAGAGCGACTCGCCGCGGATCCCGGCCTCTGGCCCTAAAAGCAGCTATCAGCGGTCAGCGACGTAGGGGCGCCGCTTGCTGCGCCCTAATCGGGCAGGGTAAGCCATGCCCCGGCAAGCCATGCCCCTACACTGACGACTGAAAACTGAACAAGGAGCAATCTGATGGAAGGCTTAGGCAGTGGAACACTGGTGCTGGAGGCGGTGTTCATCTTCATGCTGATTCTGATCAACGGCTTCTTCGCGGGCTCCGAGGTAGCGATCATCTCTCTCCGGCGAAGCCGGGTACAGGAGTTGGTGGAAGCAGGAGATGACCGGGCATCAACGGTCCAGAGGCTCAAGGATGACCCCGACCGATTTCTGGCCACTATCCAGATCGGAATCAATCTCGTCAGTACGCTGGCCTCCGCTATTGGCGGGGCGCTGGCCGTAAGGGTGATCCGCCCCTTACTTGATCGCCTTCCAGGCGGCGGACTGGGATCGGCGGGTGAACTGGCCGCCCTTGGGATAGTGGTCGTTGTCATCACCTATCTCACTATCGTCTTCGGAGAGCTGGTCCCCAAATCGCTTGCCCTCCGCTATGCGGAACGGATCGCCCTCGCGATCGCCAGACCTCACGAGGCCTTTGGCCGTTGGTTCTCGTTGATCGGTCGTCCACTGACCGCTTCAAGCCGCCTGATCCTCTCGCTCTTCGGCGCTGCCCCTCAGGGAACGACAGGGTTTGTCAGCGAGGCGGAGATCAAGCTGATGGTTCAGGAGGGGAAGGAGAAGGGGATCTTCGACCAGACAGAGCAGGAGCTGATCCACAGCGTCTTCGAATTTACGGAGACCTCGGTCAAGGAGGTCATGATCCCTCGCCCTCAGATCGATGCGATCGAGCTGGAGACCCCGCTGGCAGAGGTGCTCAAGTTCGTAGTGGAGACGGGCTACTCCCGCTACCCCGTCTACCACAAGAGCCTTGATGACATCTGCGGCGTCCTGCACTACAAGGACCTGCTGCGGCTGCAACTGGAGAGCCGCGAGGCCTCTCTCAAAACCATCACGCACCCCGCCTACTTCGTCCCGGAGACGATGCAGGTCAGTCAACTCCTGAAGGAGCTGCAACGGCGGCGAACCTCGATGGCGATCGTGGTGGATGAGCATGGGGGCGTAGACGGGCTGGTCACTATGGAGGATCTCCTCGAAGAGATTGTCGGAGAGATCCACGACGAGTACGAGACTGCCGAGAAGCCCGTCGAACGGCTGAGGGACGGGTCGCTCATCATCGACGCTTCTCTGAATATCAAGGACCTGCGGGACGAGCACGGGTTACCATTCCCTGAGTCGCCTACCTACGAGACCTTAGCGGGCTTTATGCTGGATCAACTTCAGCGGATGCCCAAGGCCGGCGACATTATTATCTATCAAGGCAAGAAGCTGACAATCGTGGACCTGGACGGCCGACGGCTCGCCCGAATCAAGGTCGAAGAGCTGCCGGCAACGCATTGAGCAGGAGACGTTGAATGAATCAGTTCTCCCTGATAGGCTTCCTGATTCTCGCAGTGGTCATCGCAACCTTTTCCATTCAGAACTCGGGCGAGGCGATCGTCACCTTCATCTGGTGGCAGTTTCAGGGTTCGCTGGTGGTAGTGATCCTGATTTCAACCGCCCTCGGAGCGATCATGGCGATCTTTTTGAGCCTTCCCGGAACCTTCCGGCTGCGAATGCGATTACGGGAGCAGACCCAGCGAATCGCTGAACTGGAGCAGCAACTCCAAGAGCGTGAAACGACACACACCTCGGATATGTCCGGAACCCGGTGATCGACCGAGAAGTTCTGCATCGGGTTTCTTGCCGAAGGCGTTCCAGGGTAGGTGCCGGGAGCGTCTAGACCGTAAAGAGGGCTCCCAAAAAGTGGAAGGTGGAAGGTGTTTTTGGTGTACAATGCTCGTCACTGGATCACGCAACATGGAAATCTTAGTGACAACTGAAGGAGGAATTGAAACATGAAACGCCTGATCTCGTTATGCTTCGCGACGCTTCTGCTTGTTGCCTGGACATCCCAGGCCCGTGCCCACGGCGGTGAGTCTATGAGTGGCATGGACGAAGCGGATGCATGCGTCCTACAGAAGGGCCACTACACGGTTCACTTTACGGCCTATCAGCAACAATACGGCGCATCAGAGATCGGCATGTTGCACGAAGTAGGGTCAGAAAAGGTAAAAAAGGAATTTAAGTCGTACTGCGAAGGGATCCCGAAGACGGGAAAATTCTCGATAGCCTTTGACCTGTTCAATGAAGAGATGCGAGCCCTACCCATCTCCGTCCGGATTGTTAAGGCCCCCGAAGGCCACGAAGACAAGGGCAGCAGTCAACACTCCCATGAAATCCTCTCCCTTCCGCCTACAGTGTACCGTGATGGGGCGGTCAGACTCGATGCCGACATTGCCACGGCCGGTCAGTATATGGCCATTATAAAGTTTGAAAGCGTCGGGCCTGGGATTGCCCATAAGCCTCATTCCGCTTCCGAGCCCGGGGAACTGAACATGGTCACGCATAGTCACGGCAGTGGTGACCCAACAGAGGCAGAAATACACGCCGTTGATCCGACGTTCAGCGTTCCTTTTACGGTAGGTCTCGAAACACAGTCGCGCCTCCCCTCGTATTTCTCAAACGTGGGGAAGGATGCAGCCGGCATATTACTCGGCATGTCGGTCCTCATAGGCGGCATAATACTCTACAACAGATACAGCAAGCGGAAAAAGGTGGCCTAAAAGGGGTAGCAAGGGTTTACCCGGCTTTCCCTCCAACGGATATCAGACCCATTCCCCCAAGCTCGTTGCAGGGTGGTACCATGCCTAGTCCGTTTCCAGTGATTTCCCAGGTTTTTCCTTGACAGACTGGAGGCTAAGTTGCTAGCCTCCATGGCGTTTAGGCTTTTCAAGGAATCCGCCATATTGTATGGCTACGGGTTTTCCTCTCTCACTTTCTCACTACTCAGGTAGATAGACTGAAGGCTGAAGGCTTTGAGGGGTAGGAACCGAACAGGTCTTGAATGGCTTGATTCGTATCTTGCGAGATAGTTGAGAGCCTTCAGCCTAAACACCTGAGTAGTTACAACGCACGGACATGATCATGAAAAGCCCAGCGGGACACGTGATGACGTTTCAAGAACTGATCCTCGCATTACAGCGATTTTTCGCAGAGCAGGGCTGTGTCATCCAGCAGCCTTACGACGTTGAAGTGGGTGCGGGAACGATGAACCCTGCCACATTTCTGCGTGTCCTGGGCCCTGAGCCGTGGAAGGTCGCCTATGTCGAGTCGACTCGGCGCCCCGCTGATGGACGGTACGGAGAAAATCCGAATCGCCTCCAGCACTACTACCAGTATCAGGTCATCATGAAGCCATCCCCAGACGACATTCAGGAGATCTACCTGGACAGCCTTCGGAGCCTGGGTATCGACCCACTCAAGCACGATATCCGTTTCGTGGAAGACGACTGGGAGTCGCCAACCCTTGGCGCCTGGGGGCTAGGCTGGGAGGTCTGGCTTGACGGCTTGGAGATCACCCAATTCACCTATTTTCAGCAGGCTGGGGGCATCGACCTGAAACCGGTCTCTGTGGAGTTGACCTATGGGATCGAGCGGATTGCCATGTTCCTACAGGGAGTGGACAGCGTCTACGACCTGACGTGGGTCAAGGGCGTGACCTACGGTGACATCCATCACAAGAGTGAGGTGGAGTGGTCGGTCCACAACTTCGAGGAAGCCGATGTGGCACTCCAGTTTCAGCTTTTCGACAAATATGAGCGGGAAGGTCTCCGCCTTATCGAGAAGGGACTAGTGCTGCCGGCATACGACTACTGCCTCAAGTCTTCTCACACCTTTAACCTCTTGGACGCCAGGGGGGCGATAGGTGTCACTGAGCGGACCAGCTTCATCGGTCGCGTGCGAAACCTCGCGCGTCGCTGCGCCGAAGCCTATCTAAAGCAGCGTGAGGAGGCGGGCTTTCCACTCATGAAGGCGTGGCAGTCATAAACCACATAGCGCAGGACAACCCCTGATGACCCAAGACCTGTTGTTTGAGATCGGGACCGAGGAGATGCCCTCCAGCTACATGCCGTCGGTTCTGAAGGATCTGGAGGTACAGGCATGCCGCCTTTTCGAAGAGCAGCGCATCACCTTTTCTGGCGTACGCACGCTCGGCACTCCTCGGCGCCTTACCTTGTATGTTGAGCGGCTGGATCAGAGCCAGGGTGACCTGGTCCGTGAGGTGGTGGGACCATCCAAGGCGGTCGCGTTCGATCAGGAGGGCCTTCCGACCAAGGCCGCGCTTGGCTTCGCGAGGGCACAAGCCGTCTCTGTGGAGGACCTCCGCGTCAAGACGCTTGACCGTGGAGAGTACGTCGTTGCGGTCATCGTGGAGCGGGTCGTGCGCTTGGAGGAGATGCTGCCGGTTATCCTACCCCGCCTGATCACGTCGCTCTCCTTTCCGAAGTCGATGCGGTGGGGGCAAGGCACCTTCCGGTTTGTCCGCCCGATCCGATGGCTCGTTGCCCTGTACAGTGGTCGGGTGATCCCCTTTGAAATTGACGGGGTCAAAAGCGGAAACAAGACGTACGGTCACCGATTTCTGAGCCGTGGCCAGATTCGCATCAGAAGCTTCCAGGATTATATCGAAAAACTGGAAGAGCGGTATGTCATCGTGAACCAGCACCGTCGCCGGGAACTGGTGACAAGGCTGGCCGAAGAGGCCGCGGCCAAGGTTGGCGGGAAACCGATCTTCGACGATGAGCTGGTAGAGATGGTGACCTCCCTAGTGGAATACCCTACCGTGGTCTGTGGCCGCTTCGAACAGGAGTATCTCCTCTTACCTCGTGAAGTGATCATGACCCCCATGCGGAAGCATCAGCGCTACTTTCCGGTGGCTGACGATGCCGGCAAGCTCCTCCCGTATTTCGTGACGATCTCCAACATGAAGGCGAAGGACATGGAGGTCATCCGTACAGGCAACGAACGGGTCCTGAGCGCGCGGCTCAAGGACGCCGCATTTTTTTTCAAAGAGGATCGCAGGGTCCAGCTTCGCGAGCGAGTGCCCCAACTGAAGGGGATTACCTTTCAGGAGCGCCTTGGCACAATGCTAGAGAAGGTCGAGCGGCTTACCAAGCTGGTCGCCTACCTGGCTGAGCAGGTTGCCCCGCACCTTGTCCATGACGCCTGTCAGTCAGCTCAGTTGTGCAAGGCTGACCTCGTAACCACGATGGTTAAGGAGTTCCCAAGCCTGCAAGGGGTTATGGGCCGTGAGTATGCCCAGCTCTCCGGGGAGTCCGCGGTTGTGGCCCAAGCAATTGAGGAGCACTATCTCCCCCGCTTTGCAGGCGACAGGCTCCCGGAATCACTGGTTGGCGCTCTCGTAGGCATCGCCGACCGGCTCGACACCATCTGTGGCTGCTTCGGCATCGGGCTCATACCGAGCGGATCAGAAGATCCGTACGCCCTCCGGCGACTCGCGCAAGGGGTCGTGCAGATCCTTCTCAGCACAGGAATCGATCTGCCGCTCTCGCAGCCGATAAGCAAGAGCTTGGAGCTCTTTGGTGATCGCTTGCCGCTGCCGAGGGAGCGTATAGCACAAGAGGTCATGGGGTTTATGGCGGCCAGGCTCCAGGCGATCCTGATAGAACGGGGTGTACCCGGCGATCTCGTCGAGGCTGCCCTTTCCGTCAATGCAGAGCGGGTATCCGATGCCGGCAAACGCGCCGAGGCATTGGCTGCCTTCAGGCGTGAGGCCGATTTTACGGAGCTGGCGGCGACCTTCAAACGGGTGCTCAATATCCTTCCCAAGGGTTTCTCCGGATCGGTTGATCCAAGGCGGTTCGTGAGCAGCGCCGAGCGAGCGCTCCATAGCGAAGCCACAACGCTACGGACTGAGACAGAACGCCTGGTCCAAGCCGGCGACTACGTTCGAGCTCTGCAACTCATCGCCGCGATCCGCCCCATTGTGGATATGTTCTTCGAGGAGGTTATGGTGATGGTGGAGGATCGAGATCTGCAGGAGAACCGTTTGGCCATCCTGAAGGAGGTTGCTGACCTGTTTTGCGGGATCGCGAACTTCAGTAAGATTATGGCTTCGTAAGTCTTCCGGCGTAGGGGCGCTGCTTGCTGCGCCCTCTTTGGGTAGGGCAAGCCCTACCCCTACAGGGACGGCCGGTAGCTGAACAGCCATAATGCGTGAGGATTATGATGGACGCAGAGATCTTGGAGCGGATCAACCGGGGTATCATCCTCAGGACCGGAGCGTATCTCACGAACGATCACTTCGTATTGTCCTCGGGGCGTCACGCCCAGGAGTACGTGGAGAAGGCGTTAGCTACCACCGAGCCGGCCTTCACGGAAGGGTTAGGAGACGTGATCGCAAAGCATTTCGCCGAGGAGCCGATCGACCTGGTCCTTACCACCGGCTACGGCGCCTCGTTGCTGGGCCATTGCGTGGCGCGCGCTCATCCTTTGCGACCCCGCTTCATCTATGCCGGCAAGCAACGCGATGAGTCCGGTGTCAGCTATGTAGCTCTTCCGAGGGGATTTCGGCAGTACTTTGTTGGTAACCCTAAGGTGCTGATTGTCGAAGACATTGTGACTACTGGTGAGACTGTCAAGGAGCTTATTAAACTGGTCAACTCATTAGGCGGGACGGTGGTTGGAATCGGGACACTCTGGCGACGGATTCGAAAGGTGAACTTCACGTTCCCCTTTTTTACGCTGGTCGACCGGGAATTCCCGACGTACGCCCCGAAGAACTGCCCGATGTGCCGCAGAGGGATCCCGATTAATCAGGAGTTTTTACCGGAGCCTGGCCCACAGAAGTCTCACCGGATGAAGACTGGCACCAACTGAAGCCTGTCCTGAGCCTGTCGAATGGGTCGTACCAGGAATCGAGTAACACTACTCAGCGCTTTTCGACCGTGGAAGCTGTGACCGACCCAACCTACGGCTGTCGAGGTGGTGGGTTCGAGATCTTGGAAGCGGTGTGTAGCGCCACTCGAAAGGACATGATCGGGGTGGATGAGGCGTGACGCCTAAGGCACTTGCACTCCAGAGGAGACATCGATGGTCAATAAATTGAGGCGTATACCGGTTTGTATCTGGCTAGCTATGTTCGCGATCCTACCACCTGCCATATCATGGGCTGAGACCTCACTACCACTGTTGACGGCCGATAAGGGAGCCCCAAGTCAACAGACGGTCACGCTAGGGCGCGAGACTGAACTAATTGCCGCCCGCACCCTTGCCTTTGCCGGCACGGAGGATTCCCGTCAGATTGAGACGGAGAAAAAACCGACATTCAGCCCGGAAGAAGGGTTCCAATCGGGAACGTGGCATTTAGGGGTCAAGTCTGGCTATGGTGACTCTCACAAAATTTTTGCCGGACGTGAGTCCGGTGTCAACTTCGCTCCGCTATTTTTCCAGATTGGGTACACAGTCACCGATGTCCATGGCCCTTTTCCGGTTCGTGGGAGCCTGGAAGTCATCTTCGAGCCGACCTTCATGTTTATCAGTGAGCCGACTAAAACCTTTGGCGAAGGCGCAAGCATCCTCCTCCGCTACAATTTTGTGACGGGCACTCGGTGGGTGCCGTTCTTCGAGGCTGGTATTGGTATCCTACATTGGAATCTCCACATCCCACGGGACCTCAACAGCCAGGTCAACTTCACTATCATGAGTGGTCCTGGAGTGAATTACTTTGTGAACGACAACCTGGCGATTACCGGACAAGTGGGCTTACATCACATCTCGAACGGAGGCCGCAAAAGCCCCAACGTCGGCGTTAATTCGAGCATGTATCTGCTGGGGGTCTCGTATTACTTTTAGGTTCAGCGGTCAGTTATCAGCAAGACACAAGAAAAGCTGAAGGCTGATTGCTGAACGCTTCCCCACGCCCTACTCTTTGCTGCCGCCGCGAACCCATTTGTTTGGTGTGCCGTCAAGAGGAGAGCTCTCGCCTGGTCGCCAGAGCACCGACTGCTCGATCTGCTTGGCAAGGGTAAAATCCTTTTCAGTGATCCCCCCGGCGGAATGAGTCATCAGCTTTACCCAGACCTTTCCCCATGTGACCTCCAGGTCCGGGTGATGCCAAGCGGCCTCTGCCATGTAGGCGATCGCGCCCACCAGCATGAGCGTAGTTGGCCAGCCGTCGGTATTGAACTTCCTCCTGATCCATCTCCCCTCCAGGTACCACCCTGGCAGCTCTTGCTCCAGACGCTTGGCCACCTCCTCGTCCGAAATGACCGAGCACTCTTTGCCTTTTGACATGGACCCCTCCTCCTTTGTTGAACCCATAACGTACCTCCCTCTCACTCGAAATGTAGGGTACGAGCCCTCATTGGACAAGCGAATTCTGGCGCTGATATCGAGCCGACCATCGATGAGCTGGAGTACGCCCCTCTGGCGGTAAGCCCTCATAAAAAGAACGCGCCCCAGGAATGGTCGCTGAGGCGCGTTCTTTTCTGTAGCGTTACGTCACAGTTAGGGTATAGGCTCGCGAGTTGAGATCTTTCTACTACCCTATACCCTAAACCCTGTTTCTATTGTTGCCCCTCCTGCGGGATTCATGCCATGAGCTCCTTAGCTCGGGACACCACATGCTCAGGTGTAAAGCCGAATTGCTGCATGAGGACTTGAATCGGTGCGGAGGCTCCAAATCGTGTCATGCCGATCACCCCTCCGAGGAGGCCAACGTAGCGGTGCCAACCGTGCGGAGATCCAGCCTCGATGGCAAGGCGGGCGGTCACTGTTGGGGGAAGCACCTCGTTGCGATACGCCTCCGGCTGTCGATCAAACAACTCCCAGCTCGGCATGCTGACGACACGCGCGGGGATGCCTTCATCGGTCAGTCGTCCCCACGCCTCCAGGGCCACCTGCACTTCCGACCCGGTGGCTATGAGAATGACGCGAGGATGACCCTGGTCAGCATCAGCCAGGACATACGCGCCCTTCAGGAGGAGTTCGGCAGGCGGGAATTTGGTCCGGTCGAGAACCGGGAGCTTTTGTCTGGTGAGGGCCAGCGCCACGGGCCCGTCACGGTGTTCCAGAGCAACGCGCCAGGCGACGGCAGTTTCTGTCGCATCTGCCGGGCGGATGACTGTAAGATTAGGCATGGCCCGGAGGGAAGACAAGTGCTCAATCGGCTGGTGGGTGGGGCCATCTTCGCCCAAACCGATGCTGTCATGGGTGAAGACATAGATCACATGTATGTGCGAAAGCGCAGCTACCCGGATGGCGGGACGCATGTAATCGGAAAAGACGAGGAAGGTTCCACCATACGGGGTCACGCCACCGTGCAGTGCCATACCGTTGAGGATCGACCCCATCGCGTGCTCTCGAACACCAAAGTGAAAGTTCCGACCCCCTGGGCTTGACCCCTGGAAGTCGCTATATCCTTTCAGGTGGGTGTTGTTCGATGGGGCCAGATCGGCCGAGCCGCCGATGAGGGTCGGCAGGGATTGGGCGATAGCATTGAGCACCTTGCCTGACGCCTCGCGGGTTGCCAGGTTCCCCCCGGCAGGGGTAAAGATCGGGATCTTCTCGATCCAGCCCTCGGGGAGTTGACCGCTCATCCCCCTGATCCACTCTTCAGCAAGTTCTGGATACGCAGCAGCATAGACATCGAACTGAGCCTGCCACTCTGTTTCCAAAGCACGACCCTTCTGCAGGGCCTCTCGAAAGTTAGTCAGAGCCTCATCTGGGATATAGAACGCAGGTTCCAGCGGCCAGCCCAAAGCCTCCTTTGTGAGCCGAACCTCCTCTTCTCCAAGAGGCGACCCGTGAGCCTCTGACGTGTCCTGCTTATTGGGGCTGCCGTAGGCGATGTGAGTTCTGGCAATAATGATCGATGGGCGACCCTGCTCGGCTTGGGCCGCGCTGATCGCGGTATCGATCATGTGAACGTCGTCCCCATCCACTCGCTGAACATGCCACCCATAGGCTTCAAAGCGCTGTCCAACATTCTCGGTGAAGGCCAGGTCAGTGCTGCCATCGATGGTAATCCGGTTATCGTCGTACAGGTAGATGAGTTTACCCAAGCCAAGGTGTCCGGCAAGAGAGGCCGCTTCGGAGGTGACCCCCTCCATAAGGTCCCCGTCGCTCACGATGGCGTAAGTAAAATGGTCAACGATCAGATGTCCTGGCCGGTTAAAGTGATGGGCCAAAAATCGCTCGGTGATCGCCATCCCGACGCCGTTGCCGAAACCCTGGCCAAGGGGACCCGTCGTCGTCTCCACCCCTGGTGTCACGCCATGCTCCGAATGTCCGGGGGTTCGGCTACCCCATTGGCGGAATTGCTTGATTTCATCGAGGAGGAGATCGTACCCGGTCAGGTGAAGGAGGCAATACAGGAGCATACAACCATGGCCAGGTGAAAGGATAAACCGATCACGATTCGGCCACGCGGGATGAGTCGGATTATGTCGGAGGTGGCGCTCCCAAAGGACGTACGCCATGGAGGCGGCCCCCATGGGAAGGCCCGGATGCCCCGAGTTCGCCTTTTGAACCCCATCCATTGCCAGCGTTCGAATGGTATTGATGCACAACTGATCGAGCGATTCCTGATCGGTTTTCACTGATTCCCCCATATACCTTCTACCCTCCACCCTGTTTTGCAGATCGCCGCTGATCATGCCGGCATCCATGTCGTGAAACTGTCTGAGCGACCTTATGCGTCCGTAGTAACCTCACCCGTTTTCACTGTCTATGCTGACTTTGTGTCCTTCGCGACGCCCCAGAGCCGCTGCTGATCACGCTTGAGGTCTTGAGAGGCAACGTAGGCGGCCAAGTCGGCCATCCGGCACGAATACCCCCACTCGTTGTCATACCAGGCCACAACCTTCACAATCCGGTCCTTCAGGACCAGCGTCATGAGGGCGTCCACGATAGAAGAGTGCGGATTTCCCTTGAAGTCCATCGAGACCAGTGGCCGGTCACAGACATCGAGGATCCCGCGAAGCGACCCCTTAGCTGCTTCTCTGAAGGCAGCATTGACCGTATCGATTGTCACGTCACGATCAACCTCCGCGACAAGGTCAATCACGGAGACCGTGGGCGTTGGGACCCGAAACGCCATCCCGTTGAAACGGCCGGCGAGCTCGGGAATCACCTTCACAAGGGCCCGCGCAGCTCCGGTGTCGGTCGGGATGATGTTGAGGGCGGCGGCCCTTGATTCTCGAACGTCTTCCGTCCCGCGATCGTGAATAGATTGCGAATTGGTGTAGCTGTGTACCGTACTCATGAACCCCCATTGGATCCCGAATGTATTAAGGAGAACCTTCACCACCGGTGCGAGGCCATTTGTCGTACAGGACCCATTGGAGATAATCCGGTGAAGGGCCGGATCGTATCGTTCCTGGTTGACACCGAGAACAATAGTGATGTCCTCGTCCTTTGCAGGGGCTGAAATCAGCACCCGTTTCGCCCCAGCCGCGAGATGCTTTTCAGCCTCCTGGCGGCTCGTTCCCCGACCGCTGCACTCCAACACGATGTCGACCCCTACATCCGACCAGTGAAGTTTGGTCCAATCGCGCTCCCGGAAGACCAAGACCCGCTTCCCATCTATCCGCATGCTTCCTTCGTCGCTCTCCACCTTTGCGGGGAAGGGCCCGTAGTTGGAGTCGAATTCCAGTAACAGCGCATCAGTGTTCGCGCCGGCCGGATCGTTGATGGCCACCAGGTCGAGGCCCAGCTTCTGCTCCCACGCGGCCCGAAACGCCAACCGACCGATTCGCCCGAATCCGTTGATAGCAATCCCAGCCATCGATTATCCTCCTGCCATTTCTGCGGGCCCTTCTTGCGGGGCTTTCTGCCGGGCCTGCTTACCCATTAAGGACATGTTGTTGGCCGCTGGATGAAGGGCGGTGAAACAATAGGTCTTGCGTTGAGCGCGGTCGAACGTGTGGTCATCGTCAAGATTGATGTTGGTAATCTTCTCAGAACCGAAGATTTTGTAGATGCCGCCGGCACACGTGGACTCCCCGGTCCCACTGTCCCCGCCGATACCGAGCAGGAGCGGGGTGATCTTCGCCATCTGAATCACCTCCATGTACCTAGCTTGCATTGATGACGGAATAATGTTCTGGCGTTAGAGCGGGTCAAGCATGATCTCGCCGCCACTTCAAAGTTGAAAGCGCCACCATCCGTTTCATGTTATGGCGATAGCAGTATCACGACCGCATTTCCGAACCCGCGCGGACGGAATTTTACCACTTGCCCCTACTATCTGTCTAGCGGTTGTTTCAAAACGATAGCAGATCTGGCTTGACATCTGGTGCGTCGGTGCGATAGCTTCCAACTGGCGACACAAGGGTAACATGTGAGGAGGTAAAATGGCTGCTTTTCGCATCAGGGTTGACCATGAGAATCTCAAATTCAGCTCGGCCCACTTCGTGCTCTTCGGTAATGGCAAGTGCGAGACCCTTCACGGCCACAACTACAGGGCCTGGGTGGAACTGGAAGGGTCGCTTCAGCCAAGCGACTACGTCCTCGATTTCCTCGTCGTCAAGCCGCTCATGAAACAGGTCTGCGAGCGGCTGGATCACAAGGTCATGCTGCCGACCGAAAATGAGGATTTGAGGATCGATCCAGGCGATTCGGTGGTCGGGGTAATCTATGGCAATAAGCAGTACAGCTTTCCGGCGGAAGATGTGCTGCTGCTTCCGATCCACAACACCAGCGCAGAGCTGTTGGCCAGATACATCTGCGGAGTGTTGCGGGAAGAGATCAAGAGCCAATTTGGGGGCGGTGGTGTGACCGCGATTAAGGTTGGCGTACAGGAATCGTTCGGACAGGAAGCCTCCTACGAGGAGATCTTCTAGTCGTCCGCCTGTACGCGGATCAGGTCCTGCCGTGTGATGGTTCCGTCGTGCAGCGCAGTGGCCAGTAACACCCCGGAGGCACCCGCGCGATTCAGCCGCACGAGCTCCGCAGCCGAAGTAATTCCGCCACCCACGATGAATCGCATGCCAGGTGCGGCCGTTGTGACCCTCCCGAACAGTTCTGCGCCTGCCCCGCCGCCCGTGCCGATCCTGTCCATTTCCAAAAAGATCGCCTCGCGAAACCCAAGCGACATGAGGGCGGTTGCCACCTCGTAGGGGTCTCGCGTTTCGGTAGAGGAGTTTCGCCAGATGACGGCTCGATTCTTGAGGTCTAGGCTAAAGAGCGCTCTTCCGGTTCCTAGCGCGGCGAGGAGTCGCGCGGCTGCGTCAAGGCTCGCCAGCGATTCCGAGGCGACGATCACCTTACTCGCGCCAGCGTCAAGCAGCGACTTCGCCTGCTCGACGCTACGAATGCCGGCATCAACAATAATTTGGAGCTGTGGCTCGGAGACAGCCATCTCAGCGATGATGGTCAGATTGTCGCCGCTGCCCATGATGGCATCCAGATCGGCAACATACACCGCTTCACTCTCGAAGGTTTCACGGTACGCCCGCAGGAGGGCGACAGGATCGGCTCCTTGCAGCAGAACGCTCTGGATCGGTCTGTACACCATCCGCTCTCCGCGGCGGGCATGGACCGCAACCCCTCGCATAACATCGATGACGGGTATGATCTGCATGGCAGTAATCGCTCCTTCTCCACGATGAAGATCGTTGTGCACGAATCTATCACAGCAGGAGGGCTGGGCGGAAGTCGGGTCGCCCCGACACTGGTGGCAGAGGGGCGAATGATGCTTGAAGCGCTTCTCGCCGATCTGCTTCCGCTGGAAGCGCACCAGCTTTCAGTGCAGGTCGATCGGAGGTACCTTCCACTGCTCCCTGCTCACCCGGGACTTCAGGTTGTTGACAGCGGGACCAGCTACTATCACTGCTTCGCGCAGATGGTCGAGGAGGCGGATGCCGCGTTCCTGGTAGCCCCAGAGACAGGCGGCCTGCTTGAAGCGATCACGGGGATGGTCGAGGCCTGCGGCAAGTTAGTGCTGGGTTGCAGTACTGCCGGTATCAAAGCGGCCGGCGACAAGACGCTGACATACCGGCTGCTGAAGGCGTGCGGCATCCCTACCCCCAGGACTCTCCGCCTTCGGCCTGCTGATGACCCGGCGTCGGTAGGCCGCCGGCTTGGCTACCCTGTGGTGGTGAAACCGATCGACGGGGTGGGGTGTCACAGCGTTTTCATCGCAAGGCGACAATCGGAATTGGAGCGGACGATCGCGGTGGCCAGGCAGACGGTACGGGGCGAAACACTCCTCGCACAAACCTACATCGACGGCGTTGCTGTCAGCGTCTCGCTCCTCACCGACGGGAGTCGGTCTCTCCCCCTGACCTTGAACCTCCAGGAGATCAGAGGGCGGAGTAGGCTCAAGTATTACGGGGGCTGTGTCCCGTTTGATCATCCTATCCGCGCCCTGGCGTTCCGTCGAGCCGAGGAGGTGGTGCAGGCGATTTCGGGCCTCAAGGGGTATGTCGGGATCGATATGGTCCTGACCGATCACGACGCGGTGGTCATCGACGTGAACCCTCGCCTCACGACCTCGTATGTCGGGGTCCGAAAGGTCCTTCGGCAGAATCTGGCGGCCCTGATTCTTGACGCGGTGGCAGGCAAGCTTCCGGATCCTGCCGCGGTCCACATTGTCGGGTCTGCGCGGTTTACCACGCGCCCCTGTGACGTGAAAGCCTCGGGGAGCCGGCAGTGATCCGGGTGATCGGATGGGACATCGGCGGCGCGAACGTGAAGGCAGCCCGCCTTCTATTCACTGACGGGCGCGCCGAGAGTGGGCGCACGGTTCGCCGCTATTTTGAGCTGTGGAACAAGAGAGAAGGTCTCCACCCACTCCTGCAGGAGATCCACAGCGATCTGGGATCGGCCGATGCGATGGTGTTGACCATGACTGGGGAGCTCTGTGATGCGTTCCACGACAGGGCCGAAGGGGTGGCATACATCATCGACGCGGTGAGAGAGGCGATCCCCGGGATCCCACTATATGCCATCGATCTCGAGGGCCGGATCGTTCGCTTAGACGGGGGGGAGGCGGATCTCCTAACCCTTGCGGCAACGAATTGGATCGCCGAGGCGCGGGTATTGGCGAGTCGACAACCGAACTGCCTGATGATGGATATCGGCAGCACCACCACCGATCTGATTCCGATCCTGGACGGAAAGCTCGCCGCACAGGGCAAGCGGGATATCGAACGATTAGCGCACGGGGAGCTGATCTACACGGGCGCCCTCCGCACGCCTGTTGCGGCCATCGTGTCCCAGATCCCCATGCGAGGGGTAATCTGTCGAATCGCGGCTGAATACTTCGCCATCTCGGCGGACGTCTATCTGGCATTGGGGAGGCTAACGCCAGAAGACTACACCTGCGCGACTCCTGACGGCCGCGAGAAAACTAAAGAGGGAGCACTAGAACGCCTGGCCAGGGTGGCCTGCGAGGACAGCAAGCATCTCACGGCCGGAGAGCTTCACGCCCTGGCCGCCTACATCGCCGAAAAACAGCTCCAACAGATCACGGAGGGGATGCTTCATGTCCTCTCCAGGATCGAGAACGGCCTCCGTCTGCCTGTGGTGTCGGTGGGGATCGGCGCCTTCCTGGGGGAGGCCTGCACAAGGCGGATGTATCTTACGACGTGCGACCCTCCAGTATTAACCGATAGCGGATCTGTAACATTGAGCCCATGCGCGGCGGCTGCCTACCTCTTGGGGCAGGCACTCTCTCATGGATAAGCGCTCAACGGCGGGCATAATCGGCGCGGAGAAGCCGTGTCCGAGCTGATGTCCTGGTTATCAGCCAATGCAGGCAACTCTAAACAAATAGTCGCTGTCCCTATTTTCTCAATTCCACCTTCACGCAATCCAATTCTCATATTTCCTGCCCTCACTTTCGATGTTCAGACTGCGCATCCGCCACCCTTGCTTTTTGCAAGGTACATGGCCTGATCGGCGGCTTTCAGCAGATCTTCATGCCGGGCCATGGAGCTGTTACACTCGGCAATGCCAATACTCAAGGATCCATCCCAGCATTCCACACCTTCCGCGGTTTGCAATGGTCTGGATTCAGTCAGGATCTTGTTGGCGACTACCGTGGCACCCTCTCGGTCGCTCCTTGGACAGATCACCAGAAACTCATCGCCGCCGAGGCGGTGGACAATGTCGCTGGCACGCACGGACTGGCGCAAACGCTCGGCGATAATCCGGAGGAGTTCGTCACCTTGGGCGTGGCCAAAACTATCGTTTACCTGCTTAAAATGGTCGGCGTCGAGCAACAGCAGGGAAAGCGGCTCGCCATAACGTTGTCGCTCCTTCCATAGCTGGTCGAGGCTGAGCATGGCGAATCGGCGGTTGGGCAATCCCGTCAGATCATCGTGCGTGGACTGCAGTTGCAACTCCCGGTTGGCTTGCTCCAGCTCCATCGTTCGCTGCTCCACGCGTTGTTCCAGATCACGGTTCAAGGCGTAGAGTTCACGATTGCGCTCGGAGACAACGAGGAACAGCCCATTCATTGCCGACAACAGGGGTTCGGCGCTGGAGTTCTGCAGCTCGTTTTCCAGATCGAACGCCTCGGTTGGTGTCTTTCCCTCGCGCATAGCATGGATCTGGCGGACCATGCTATGGTCAACTTCAAGGATATGACGGACTAGCCAATAGACAAGGTAGTTTTCCAGACGCATGATCTTTTCTATGGAGAGAGTGCTCTCCTTGTCTCCCAGAACAGTGGCTTCGTGCATGAAGACCTTATGGTCGGAATACTGTCGTTGGAGATATCTCGGATCAAGCCCCGCAGTGCGTATCAATGCCTCTTCGTCACCGAAATGAACGATCGCATAGTTCAGGATGCTGTCACGAACCGAGGCAAGCGACTGAGGATCAAAATCCTTGCCAGACATCACCATGTCGCCAAGCTGGTTAATCAGGCCAACCAGTCGCTGATGCTGTTCATCAACGGAGTCAATATGGGTCAGAAACGTGTCGTTCCATTGAAAAAGAGAAGGCATCTTTCAGCTCCCATGTGTCGCAAGGCGGTCGGTTTCGTGCCCATGGTTCTCCCGGAGCGGAGGGAAGGGAGAATCGGGACAGGGGGAGTCCTCACGGCCTCTCCCCTCCCACACCACCGTACATACGGATCACGTATACGGCGGCTTGGCAGATTCCGTCAGGGTGGTATGCGCATCACAACCGGAGCGTCTTCTCCTGGCGCGCCAGCCGCGAGTTCATCCCAGATGCCGGGCACGCAGTCTGGTACCTCGCCGGCTGGGTATAGGGACAGACACTCTTTATTGAGATCCTTTCTTAGTGTTCCCCTCTGCAACATGTGTATTACTCGTCCAGTTTCCTGCGCACATCCCAGATGAACCCGTCTCTTCGTAGTGGCCGCTCTGTCATCGTGTGCCTTCGAATCGCTGTCGTGCCGAAAGACCGCCTGGTGATCATTCCCTCGTTGCATCACATGATACGGGTGGCCGGGTACAACGGTTCAGGTAATCCGTAGCAAGGCGCGGGTCATGACGGTAAACACCACGACTCGTCACAATATATAGCGTCTGTCCCTATTTTCCCACCTCACGATGACGCCCCCGGATCGAGTCCGGGGCAGGCTCTTGCCCTTCTCCTAGCCTTCGGCTCTGCTTAAACCTGGCACGGGGACTTGCACCCCGTCAGTTCTGTGCCATGCCCGGCACACACGGCGGGCTGAGCTGCCCGGGCGAAGCCCGGTCGGTGTCGAGCCGCTGGTTGGACGTTCGCTCATTTGCTCTGTTTTATTGCAGCCGTTGAAGTGTGTAAGCTTGAAACTGGTCTTTCCTGTTTTGCTGCAATTTTCGATGGCACAGGTTTGCGATGCTTGAAAGAAACCAGTTTTTTACCAGATGCGGCTTGCCTTCGCAAAATGTCTTGAAATATCGCGTCAGCATTGTGATCGAACTGATTGGCGTATTCTTCTCTAAGTGTACGCGTCTCCTTGACGATAGGGTCTTGCCACATAGCTAAACCTCCTCCGTTAGTTCTTGCGGTGTGCAGATGATGGGCGGCTCGTAACCAAGCGCCCGACAGGTGGCCTCAATCTTTGGCCGTGTATGAGCATTAGCAATATGAGTGCAATTCCAGGTCAGAAGATATTCGATGCCGTTCACGGTAGCAATAGCCACATGATAAGCGTCAATTTCGGCATTTGCGGGCAAAACGTTGCGCCGGATAAGTTCCTGGCCCGGCACCCGGACCTCTTCTGTTGCTTCCAGCTCCATAATGTCGGCGATTGCCTCAAGACGTCGCTTTACGGCGTCAGGATGCCCAAGACTTACTTCAGCAACGACAAACTCCGATATGAATAAATCGAAATTGAGCCGCTGCGTCTCCCACCACTCGATGGTGACATTCTGATTGGCTATTGCACGGATGTCGTTGCTTGGGCGTGCCGTGAGATAACTAATAACCGAAGTTTCGATATAAACCCTATTTTTCAAGTGTCACCTCCGTTAGTTACGGTTCTGGAGTACGACGCTGAGAGACGCGCCCTTCAGCGGCACTCTCAGATAATGTTTCGTTTTGTGCCTGCATATTTGTTTTTCTCCACAGTATTCATTTTACGAGCCAACGAAAAGATCACCGGCACGAGGAACGAGGGTCCGGTGGTTTGATTGGTTATGTGACTATTGTCTTCAGGCCTAAGAACTTAACTATCGGATCGAAATCCCTGTCATCATGCAACAATGTTTGCTGGTGGTGGATACAGAAAGTTCCAATCATGACGTCTATGGTCTTCCTTACCGTCACGCCTTTTCTCCTCAACAATCTATAGTTCATGGCGCTCTCTAGGGCTAATACCTGTCCTCCCATCGACATAAATGGGATACCTAAGAGAATATCCCTGGCTGTCTTAAAGTCTTTATCGTTCTGAAATCCCTGAAGAACTTCGGTTAGGATAAGATCACCTATGATGATGGGTGTATTTCCAAGTGAAGAGTCCAGCCAGTCCGTCTGAGACGTTTTATTGCCGTTGAAGTAGTCGATCCAGACGGACGAATCAACGAGAATCATTTGTCTAACCTCATCTCGTCGAGATTACCAGACCATTTGAGTTTTCCTCGAAACCGCTTAATTTCTTTCTGGCGTTTGACTTGCACCAACAGTTTCAACCCCTCTTCTATGGCATCCTTTTTTGTTCTGAGGCCGGACACCTTGAGGGCGGATTCCATCAGATCGTCATCTATGACTACATTCGTTCTCATACCTTACCTCCTATGTGTATATATAACTATATCATACACATTCATTGGATTATTTGAAGGATTTATTTTTAAGGCGCATAACGGCGGGCATAACCGGCGTGGCGAAGCCGTGTCCGAGTTGATGTCCTGGTTATCAGCCGATGCAGGCAAATCTAAACAAATAGTCGCTGTCCCTATTTTCCATGCCAGCCCTGAGCCTTGCCTCCTTGACGGCCTTCTGGATCATCGAGTCATTCACGATAAATAGTGTCTGTCCCTATTATTCCTATTTTTCCTATTTTATTTTTATTTTTACGCTGTTTACGGCGTCACCGCTTGCGGCGGCGCGACGTCCTTCTCGCCCATCGACGTCCAGCCGTTTGGACCGAATTCCCAGCGCGAGTGCCACCAGACCGCCGGCTCGCTCGAGTCGCCCCCGTCCGCCGGAACGCGCACGAAGCGGCTCCACTGGGCCTCGCCGGCGGGTGCGGGAACGCCCGGGGGCGCTGCCGTGCGGTAGAAGTAGAGATCGATCGGTACGCCTCGCTCATCGGTCTGGCGCTCGTACCTCACGTCGAGCACGCGTCCGCCAAACGAGAGACTCTTCGAACCCGGCGCGACCGGAGCGCCGCTCGCCGCGGTGCCTTCGAGTGCCGACTGCCTGGCGGCGATGATGAGGAAGATGCTCGTGTGCCCATACCCCGTCCTGCCCCCCTCGTTGTCTCGAAACGCGAACGTGAACGTGTACTGACCCGCCTTCGTGAACAGCGAGTTGAAGGCCCCGTCCTGGTCGAAGAACAGCTCCTGGCCCGCCGTCGGGCCGAACGGGATCTTGCGGTAGGCGGCGGGCGCGTTGGCGCGAGATCCGAGGATGAGATTCTGTGGCCCGTAGGATGCGCCGTACTTGTCGTTCTGATCCATCTTGACGGTCATCGAGCGTCCCAACGGGTCCGTGACGGTCAGATCGATGTAGTCGTCGGTTCCGAAGCCCCCTGGACCTAGCAGCTTCTGGTTCGGCCGCGACGCGACGACGAGCGAGACGTCGCGTCGGTCATTCCATGCGATCCACGAGATCCGCTCGGGCTCGATGTGGGCGCGCACGGTGAGCGTCTGATACGGATCGGTTCCGCCGCCGGTTCTGGCAACGTGCCCCGCGACGGGAATGACCATATCGGGCACCCGAGCGGTCCTGCGCGAAGCCGTCTCTCTCCCCGCAGCAGTCCCTCCGCCGGCGTAACCCGCCGGCCGCTGACAGCTCCACGTGCCACCGTCCAATCGGGCGGGGCCGCGGAACCACTCCCAAGGGCCGGACATCGTGCGCCCGTCCATTGACAACGTCGCCGTCATGCGGCTCGTGGTCCCGTCGCCAGATTCCATCGTCAAGCGAAGCGTGCGGCCCTCCACGGTTCCGCCGATCCGCCCTCCCTCACGTTGGCCCGTCCCCCAGTGCTCGCCTGGGCGGCCGCTCACCGACCCGCTGACCCCGGTTGCGCTTCCCTGGAGCATGAGCGTGCCTCGCTGCGGGCATTGCCACGGGCCCTGGAACTCGCCCGCACCCACGCCCGCCGCCGCGCTGCACTCGCCGCTCTGCCGCAGCTCGTCGCGGAGCACCGCGCGCCTGGTCAGAACCTCGTTGGCCGCGGGCTTCGCCTGGTTGCCGCAGGTGGCGCCTTCCAGAGTGCGCAACGTGGCGGCGGCCTCCTCGATCCCCGAGCCGTCGCAGGCGCGTCCGTCGATCGCAGCCATGGCGCGGGCCTTCGCGGCGGTATGGTGGGCGACCAGCCGGTCGCGGACCCCGACCTGCTGCTTCAATCGCAGACAGCTCTCGCCCGCTCGCCGCAGCAACGCGTCGAGCGCCTTTTCGTCCTGCTTCAACCTCTGGATCGCAGCCACGACGCTCCGATACTGGTCGAGCGTCGGTCCGGCGATGACCGCTTGTTGTAGGTTCCAGGCCTCGCCGTACTGTAGTCGAAGGTTGATCTCCGCGCATTCCGCGGCCCTCTCGGAAGCACGGATCTCGCGCCGCGCGCCTTGCAAGGCGCGCTGGCCGGCCGCTACGGCTTCGGAGAGGCTCTTGGCCGCCTCCACGACCCTGCACGTAACGAGCGACTCCTCGACCGCGCCGAGTGCGGCACGCGCCCGGGCCGAATCGTCCGTGATAGCCCAGATGACCTTCGCTCTCAGCGACTGAAAATCGTTGGCGTTCCCGCGGAGCTCCTCGGACGCCGCGACCCGGTCGTTCAGCTCGTTGGCGAACTTCCTGGAGAGCTCGTCGCGCTTTAAGTTGGCGGCCGCGGTCAGCGGCGCGCTCTCGGCGATGTCTTCGAAGAGATCCTTGACGTCCTGCGCCTCGAAGAACCCGTTGACGACCGATACGAGCTGCTCCCGCGTCTCGCTGCTGACCGGCAACCCCTCCTTGACGACGGCGCGGATCGCGCAGCGCGTTCCGTCACTGCCGACCTCGGAGGCGAACTCGGCGACCATCATTGGCAGACCCGTCTGCGGCGGCATGCCGACGTAGCGCGAGGCGATCTCCGAGTATTTCCTCCCGACCTCGGGGCGATCGAGCGAGCAGTCCTTGAAGAACTCGGCGGCGACCGCGCGGATCGTGCGGACCGTCGCCGCTAAGCTCGGGCACTCGGAGGTATCGCGGAGCGGCCGCTCCATGCCTTCGAGCGGGTTCTCGACGCACATCGGCGCGGGCTCGGGGACGACGGGCGGTGTCGCGTGCGCCGATCCGAGAGCAGCGACGACGATTGCGATGGTGAGCGCGATTCGGTCCATGCCCGAGAAGAAGCAGGCACCGTGCCAGAGGAATCGGCGCGAACATTCGATGGTTCTAACCATAGGCGATTTCATCCGCGGCGATGACTACGGAGACGCCGGCAAGGGGGAGAGAGGAACTTCCAACCCCACTCAACCCCACCGGCGAGCACGAGCCATCCAAGGGCTCGAGGAACAACCGAGAGGGCGGAAAGAATTGGGAACTGACGGTTCATGGATCGCTCCTTTCAACTAAAAATCGGCCTAATACCGCGCGGATGAGCGGCGGAAGCGGAGCCGAGCTTGCTCGGCTGAGCTGTAGTCCACTAGATCCGCTGGTTGACCGTAGCGAAGTGGAGGCCAGCCAGCGGATCCTTGATCCGCTCGGCGTTGCCATTCCGCCGCAGCGGAGCGGCAACGCCACCGTTCGGATATAGGGGCAGACACTATTTATTGAAATCCTTTCTTGGTGCTCCCCTCTGCAACACGTGTATTACTCATCCAGTTTCCTGCGCACCTCCCAGATGACCCCGTCTATTTGCAGTGGCCGCTATGTCATCTTACGCATTCGAATCGCTATCGTTTCGAAAGATCGCCTGGCGATCATTCACCCGTTGCCTCACAGACTACGGGTGGCCGGATGCAACGGTTCGGGTAATCCGTGGCATGCACGATCATGACCGTCAACACCACGAATTGTCACGATAAATAGTGTCTGTCCCTATTTTTCTCGGGCACATTCAGGTAGTGAATGCGCATCTCTGCTCCGATCTCATCCCCTCTCGATCGGTAGTCTTCCCTCTCGCTCTTGCTCCAGAATCCGAAGTCCAGAATCACGTCTACGTTCTGGTAAAGCACCTGGACGGCGACCTCCCACTGGAGCGACTCTACGACGCTGTGCCGAACATCGTGCTCGGGTGAATCCGCATCTTGGCCAAACAGGCGCGTGTGCCACTCGTCTGGCGTTAGCCGGACCGCACGATGCGTGGACGCCAGTTGCCTTGCAAGCGTTGTCTTCCCCGAGCACGGAAGGCCACACATCAGGTGGAGTGTCGGGATGACGGTTCTCCCATTCGGCTCAGGCAGATGCCCGCACGCCGCCCAACGTTCCGGTTCAGCGGCGGCGCGCAGCGCCGTCCGCTGGAACCGGCTGTTAGCTGACCGCTTCTGCCGTCCTGTGAAGCCCTCGAAAACGCTCATACCACGCTCACGCGAGGTCTAAGCGGTCCAGATTCATCACCTTGGTCCACGCAGCCACGAAGTCCTGCACGAACTTCTCCTTCGCGTCGTCGCTTGCATAGACCTCGGCGAGGGCCCGCAGCTGCGAGTTCGAACCGAAGACGAGATCAATGCGCGTGCCGGTCCACTTCACCTTGCCCGTCTTGCGGTCGCGCCCTTCGAACACGTCCTCGGCGCCAGAGACCGGCTTCCATTCGGTGCCCATGTCGAGCAGGTTGATGAAGAAGTCGTTGGTCAGCGTCTCGGGCTTGGAGGTGAAAACCCCGTGCTTCGCGCCACCGACGTTGGTCCCCAGCATGCGCATGCCGCCGACGAGGACCGTCATCTCGGGCGCCGTGAGCGTCAGGAGCTGCGCCCTGTCGACCAGCAGCTGCTCGGCGGAGACCTCGAACTTGCCCTTCAGGTAGTTGCGGAAGCCGTCGGCGATCGGCTCGAGCACGGCGAAGGACTCGGCGTCCGTCTGGTCCTGCCTCGCGTCCATGCGTCCGGGCTTGAAGGGCACCTTCACGGAGACGCCGACCTTCTTCGCGGCCTGCTCGACGCCCGCGCAGCCCGCGAGCACGATCAGGTCGGCGAGCGACACTTTCTTGCCGCCCTTCGCCTTCTTGTTGAAGTCGGCCTGGATGCCCTCGTGCGCCTTCAGCACCTTCGCCAGTTGCGCCGGCTGGTTCACGGCCCAGTCCTTCTGCGGGGCGAGCCGGATGCGCGCGCCATTGGCGCCGCCGCGCTTGTCGGAGCCGCGGAAGGTGGACGCCGACGCCCAGGCCGTCGACACGAGCTGCGACACCGACAGCTTCGAGGCGAGGATCTTCTTCTTGAGGTCGGCGATCTCCTTCTCGCCGATCAGCTTGTGGTTGACCGCGGGGATCGGGTCCTGCCAGATCAGCTCTTCCTTCGGCACTTCCGGCCCGAGGTAGCGGGCGCGCGAGCCCATGTCGCGGTGCGTCAGCTTGAACCAGGCGCGCGCGAAGGCATCGGCGAAGGCCTGCGGGTCCTCGTAGAACCGGCGCGAGATCTCGCCGAATTCCGGATCGAAGCGCAGCGTCAGGTCCGTGGTCAGCATGGTCGGCTTGTGGAACTTGCCCGGGATGTGCGCGTCGGGAATGATCTCCGGGGCGTTCTTGGCCACCCACTGCTTGGCGCCGGCCGGCGACTTGGTCAGCTCCCATTCGTACTTGAACAGGTTCTCGAAGAAGTTGTTGCTCCACAGCGCCGGGGTCTTGGTCCAGGTCACTTCGATGCCGCTCGAAATCGTGTCGGCGCCATGCCCCATGCAGTAGTCGCTCATCCAGCCCAGGCCCTGCGCTTCCAGCGGCGCGCCTTCCGGATCCGGACCCTTATGGGATTCCGGGGCGGCGCCATGGGCCTTGCCGAAGGTGTGGCCGCCGGCGATCAGGGCGACGGTCTCCTCGTCGTTCATCGCCATGCGGCCGAAGGTGGCGCGGATGTCCTTGGCGGCGGCCATGTAGTCGCCGCTCGCGTTCGGGCCTTCCGGGTTGACGTAGATCAGGCCCATGTGGGTGGCGCCGAACGGCTGATCCAGCTGGCGGTCGCCGCTGAAGCGCTTGTCGGCGCCCAGCCACGCGATCTCCTCACCCCAGTTCACGTCCGCGTCCGGCTCCCATACGTCCGCACGGCCGCCGCCGAAGCCGAAGGTCCTGAAGCCCATCGACTCCAGCGCGACATTGCCGGCGAGGATGATCAGGTCGGCCCAGGAGATCTTCCTGCCGTACTTCTGCTTGATCGACCACAGCAGGCGGCGCGACTTGTCGATGTTGACGTTGTCGGGCCAGCTGTTGAGCGGGGCGAAGCGCTGTTGGCCCCGGCCGCCGCCGCCGCGGCCGTCGGTGATGCGGTAAGTCCCGGCGGCGTGCCAGGACATGCGGATGAATTGCGGACCGTAATGGCCGAAGTCCGCCGGCCACCAGTCCTGCGAGTCGGTCATCAGCTTGACCAAGTCCTTCTTCAGCGCCTTGTAGTCGAGGCTCTTGAATTCCTTCGCGTAGTTGAGACCCTTGCCCATCGGGTCGGACTTCGCGGAATGCTGGTGCAGCAGCTCCAGCCGCAGCTGGTTCGGCCACCAGTCGCGGTTCGTCCGGCCGACGCCGGCGATGTGGTTGAACGGGCACTTGCCCGCGCTCTCGTCTCTGACCTTCCTTTTCATGTTTGCCTCCCTTTCCTGTGTCCTTGAACTCTACGGCTGCGTGGAATGAAACATTCCATTTTCTGAATCACTTTGTCTAACCAGAACGAACTGTGATCGCGAAGCAATCGCACAAGTCAGCTAACGCGGGGCTGAGCCGCCGCGAAGCGGTCGGTTTCGTGCCCCTGGTTCTCCCGTAGCGGAGCGGAGGGAAGGGGCACCGGCTCAGCCCCGCGTTCTCCATGAGCGAAGCGAAGGGAGAACGGCGGGCATAACCGACGCGGCGAAGCCGTGTCCGAGTTGATGCCCTGGTTATCAGCCGATGCAGGCAAATCCAAACAAATAGTCGCTGTCCATATTTTCTATGCCAGCCCTGAGCCTTGCCTCTTTGACGGCCCTCTGGAACACCGATTCATGCACAATAATAGTGTCTGTCCCTATTTCCCTTGCCTATTTCTATATTACTCGCTGGCTGAGCCCACTCAACCCCGAATCTTTTCATGGTCTATTGATGTGTCTTCCTTTTCATTAAGGTTTCATCAATTCGCTTAAAAAGGTCTTCTTGTTTGATGGTGTCCCCTTTTTGGATGGCTTTCTCTCCATGCGCCAATATTCTCATTAAGTTTAGAGAATTGATTGTTTTTTCATAGGACTCCGCGTCCTGAATAACTGCACGAGGTTCACCATTCTGAGTAATTATCACTGGCCTACGAGTTTCGTTAATTTGGGATATTAAATCAGCAGACCGAGACTTCAAATAAGAAATGGGTTTAATGTCTTCTTTAATTTTCATTATGATAACCTCCAGTCCATTAGTGGTACCAAATATGGCCTGAATCTTCAATCGTTGTCAATCTGCGTAAAAACCAATCGGGATAGGGAGGGGCCTCACGGCCTCCCCCCTCCCACGCCACCGTACATACGGATCACGTATACGGCGGTTCGGCAGATTCAGTCAGGGTGGTAGGCGCACCCCGGCCGGAGCGTCTTCTCCTGGCGCGCCAGCCGCGAGTTCATCCCAGATGCCGGACACGCAGTCTGACACCTCGCCGGATGGGTAGGGTATAAGGACAGACACTATTCGTTGAGGTCCTGTCTTGGCCTTCCCCTCTGCAACACGCGTATTACTCGTCCCAGTTTCCTGCGCACCTCCCAGATGAACCCATCTCTTCCCAGTGGTCGCTCTGTCATCGTGTGCCTACGAATCGCTGTCGTTCCGAAAAACCGTCTGGTGATAATTCCCTCGTTGCGTCACATGATACGGGTGGCTTGGTGCAACCATTCCAGCAATCCATGACATGTACGATAATGACCACGAGCACCACGAATTGTCACGATAATAGTGTCTGTCCCTATTTTTCGAATCGCTGTCGTGCCGAAAGGCCGCCTAGCGATAATTCCCTCGTTGCGTCACATGATACGGGTGGCCATGTGCAACGATTCGAGCAATCCGTGGCCTGCACGATCATGACCGCGAACACCACGAATCGTCACGATAATAGTGTCTGTCCCTATTTTCGCGTCACATGATACGGGTGGCCGGGTACAACGATTCGAGTAATCCGTGGAATGCACGATCATGACCGTACACGCCACGAATCACCACGATAAATAGTGTCTGTCCCTATTTTTCTCTAGGACTGGGCAGATGCCGATCAGCCAGGGTCCGCAGCCCCAGACTGTGGTTATACTCGGCCAGCAGGGCCAAACCTCCGTGGGCGGTCAAGGTCTCGTCGCTCCGTTGCAGCTTGAAAGGGAACACCGTCTGTCGTATCATGGGTCTCACCTTGTGGGTTAAAGGGACTGTGTCGAGCACACCCCTTTATATCCGCTCCCAGAGCGGCCCATAAGGTTTTTGCGTTATTCCTATCGCTGTTTTAGGGTCACTAGTTCGCTGTAACAACATACCGGATGTCTTGATTGCCAGCTTTAATTACTCGGATACGAAGCTTACGAAACGCAATCACATCAGAGTCCGATAGGTCATAGTTTAGCGTCTGCGAAAACGCCGGTCGTGCGAAATCCTGATCGGTATACTCTCGATACAGAAGGGACATCGATTGTCTCGTAATGCCTAAGTAAACCAATTCAAAGTTGTCCGGCCCAGCCATTTGCCCGACGATGCGTGTAATCCTTGTAGGGGTCGAGAAAATCGGTGGGCCACCAGCCGATAAAAACTTTGCTGTGCCTACTAATCGCCACCCGAGAAGAGTTCGATGGGCACACGGACCGGCTGCCACGCCAGAATCAGCGTTCAACGCCACCCCGATAGACTCACCTGACAGGTTCCTTGCAACCACAATAATTCGATACGTCGCATTGTTAGCTTGTGTCGTACCGGCAATCGGAAACGGCTTGTCTTTGGTACCGCGAAACCTGAGGTCGGGTCCGGGAAGCTCACACACGCCATCGAAATTTCTGTCGGGGGCAACGCGATCACTATCGATAGCTCTGGTTTCAAAGACTTCGAATTCCTTAACTCTGATGACTGCCTCACCGATGCTTGCCACTTGCTCGCGGCCAATCTCGTAATTGTTGGACCGCTCTTTGTGCTGCTTTTGTTCGGTAGATGATCCTAACGGCGGTTGAACGGAAACCGTGCTGCAACCGCCGATCACCAGAACTACGAGAGAGACCAAAAGGCGGAGAGGCGAATTGCCTTTCATTTTAATAATGTCTCCCACGATGATGTCCCGGTACTGGATACATGGCTAGACCCACCGTCCTACACTCTGGCGCCTCACGTGCGGCTTCCAGGGAGCCTCCAGATGGTCGCTTCGGCGCCGAACTCAACGGGATCCTGGCCTGCTTCCCTGACGGGGGCAACGCTCCGAATCACATACCCATCGGCCTACTGCCGCCTAATGACCAAGTTCAGCCGATTTGGCGAGCCTGCGAGTCAAATTCGGTCTGGAACGACTGGCTAGATATGCACTCCGGCAAATCCTAATACTTGAGGAAGGTCTTGATCTTATCAATGCATGTATTTTCGAAACCGCTTCCATAGTAACTGAATGTCTTGCCGTCCTCCTCGTCAAACTTCCAGAGATCCATGATATCTTTTCTATAGGAACTCCCTCTCAATGCGCAGAACATTCTCTTGCCTCGGCCAAAGCTACTCGGTAGATCTTTCTCCACGATACTTCTCACGTGTCTGTCATCTTTTGAGAATGAATAGCCTATGGAGACCACATTCTTCGCGTTCTGAAACAGTTTCTTCATTTTGTGATGCTGGTCACGAAAGAACTGCCCAACCTGTGGATATTGGTCACGGTGCTGTATCTCGATCTCGTCAGGATAAGAAAAATAGGGTATCATAGCTGGTCTCTCCTCACGGTCTGGTAGCTTGTCAAAAGATGTGTCCTCGACGAACCTGGTTAAGCTACAGAAGGGCATAATGCAGTTGTCGACATGTCGGATGTTCCAGCCCCCGTGAGGTTTACAGAAGTCTATTGCACCTTCGCCTTCCGCAGTTTGATCCTCCGCGAGAAGATGCAATGGCTTACTGCATGACATTTCGAAGAATATATCGTAGTTGAAGCTGATAACCGCGTGACCCTTCAAGTCCTGTAATTCCGCCAGTAGGCGCCGATACAGTTCTATCCCTGACGGTGCTTCTCTTGGATCGTAAGTTCTGTAGAGTAAGTGCTTCAACTCCCAGCCAGCAACGACGAGGAAGTAGACAACTGCGTCATCCTGTGGGAGCGTGTCGTATATCCTCTTACGCAACGGTGAGAATAGAGGATGCATGCCAGCACTGAGCCTAGAATAGGCGGCATTGAGATGGCCCAGTTGGAGATAGATGGGAACATCCTTGCCCATTTTGTCATAGCGGATCCTGAGTAAGTCATAGTCATAGTCCTTGTTCTGTCTTGTTGCTGAGTGATACTTGAGCACGGTGTCCAAGAACAACCATACGTCGGTGAGGGATACAGGATTCAGATCCCCAAAATAGCTCTTGAGGGCTGCGACTTCTTGACAAGCTGCAGCCAGGTGAGGATAGTCTGCACTGTTAGAAGACCAAGTAGAATTGCGAGACGAAAAGAAATCTTTACCGACAGGCAAAGTTCCCTCGCTTATGGCAGCAGTAGCGCCAGACCCAAGTATAATAAGAAGCTCATCCATGTTGCACCACGCCGGACTATTATTTAACGCGGGGCTGAGCCGCCGCGTAGTGGTCGGTTTCGTGCCTCTGGTTCTCCTGGAGCGGAGCGGCGGGAAGAGGTACCGGCTCAGCTCCGCGTTCTCCCTGAGCGACGCGAAGGGAGAACCAATTATTAGATGGACGGATAAGTACAGCACAGATGATTCTACACGGTCAAGACGAAACAACAACTTGACGTAAACGATAAGGTTTCATTACATTTAGCACATGATTAATAGGCAATGCACGGAATATCCAATATGAAACGCCTACTATGCGGTCCGCGGATTAGTCACTGTTGGTTCGCTGTCATATGCTGAGTATTCCGCCAAATATTTTAAAACACTTTGACACCGACCTGGAAAAAAGGCGGGTCCTTTCTCTCTCCGCGCCGATTACAGGAAGTGGCTCCGGTATATCTCGCCCGTTGGATTTCTGATGCATGTCAGGTATTCTCACCTCGACCGAGTGCTCCTAACGGTCATCAACCATCAGCGGTCAGCCACGGCTGAAGGGCTGAGAGCTGAATCATGAAGATCGACGTCGTCATCAAGGTGGGCGGGAGTCTCGGCCGGTCGCGCGGTCTGGGGAAGCTGCTCGATTCCATTGCGCGGTGGAAGGGCGCTACCAACGTGTTGGTGATTCCGGGTGGCGGGGTATTTGCCGATCTGGTGCGGGCAGAGTATCGCCGATTACGGCTCACTGAAAGCGCCGCGCACCGGATGGCTATCCTGGCGATGGATCAGTATGGTCTTGAGCTTTGTGACCTCGCCTCACAGGCTGCTCCGGCCTCCAGCCTGAACCAGGTCATGGAGGTGATCCGGTGCGGCCAACTTCCGGTCTACCTCCCCTCCCGATCCCTTGCTCGCCACGATCCCTTTGCGCATTCTTGGGGTGTCACCTCGGATTCGATCGCCGCCTATATCGCCGGACGTGTTGGGGCGGATGCCTTGCTGCTGCTGAAGCATGTGGATGGGATCTTTGCGCGGGATCCGAAGGTCGACCCGTTCGCCCCCCTGCTTCCGCGCGTCGCGCGCTCACGCCTCCCGCGTTACAGCGGCGTGGATCGCGAGTTTGCCAGGTGGCTGAACGGGATTGGCTGTTGCTGGATCATCAATGGGGCGCGACCTACTCGTGTCAAGGAGTGGCTGGAATGCAGGAGGACAGTGGGAACGTGCGTGGTTACGCGAGGTACGAAATCCCCCCACCCCCCCTTTACAAAAGGGGGACACAGGGGGATTTGAGGTGCGAAGAGAGACTCGCTTTCAGGCGTTCCACCAACTTCGTGGAAATAGAGCCGCTTCGCTGTCCTCCCTCGCAGGCTGCGGTTCGTACGCCGACGATGTCGGCGCCGAGCGCTAGGGCTCTGAGGATATCTGCCTGCTGCAGGGAGCCCGCCAGGGCGCAGAAGAGCCCCCGATCGTGGCACTGCTGAATGAAGCGGGTGATGGTCGCCTCCGGAAGGCACTGGAAAAGGGTTCGCCCATCTTTGATGGCGGTATCGATGAGGCACCCTTCGGCAAAGGGGGCGGCGGCCTCAGGAAGCTCAAGCGGATCGAGCGAACCAACAAGGGCGGCATCGGCGTAGGCGCAAGCTACCAGACCCACTGTACCGTTCGCCATCCGCAATGCGCCACTGACGGCATCGAGCAGGTTGGCCGCCTCTGCTCCTGTCCTGGTCCCCAGCAATCCCACCTTGACGAGTCGAACACCGCAGGTGGCCGCCCCCAGGCCGGCTAGCGCCACGGTTCCTGGAAGATTCGGGACGTCGCCGATCGATGCGCTGACAGGGGCGGCGGCCTGGACCGCCCTTACGATCGCTGCGATGGTCTCCGGTCGCCCGGCGCCCAGCGATCCCTCGGCCGGATTCTTGACATCGATGATATCGGCTCCACCGGCCAAAGCGGCTACCGCCTCTTGCTCGTCCCGCACACTGATCATGAGCTTCATCGCGCTTCTCCCAGAACTCTGCATTCACGTGTGACCGTTGTCTTGTATCGGAAAGCGCCAGGAAGTGTCAAGGAAGAAAAGCGTTGTGAGCGCTTTACGGAACGCGGCCGGATTAACTGCTCACACCCCTTCGAAGACCTGAGTCGTCAGGACCCCGCGCTGCGTACCCGCCAAGAGGTCCAGCACGGCTAGGGCTAGGCGCTGCTTGGCGCGCTCCGAGGGTCGGTCGTAGGCGTAGGCAAGTACGTTCGATCGACCAAGACCTCACCGCTCATGGAGATCATCCCGTTTCCAGGTCCGTCTGCCAGGGACGGTGCCATCCTGGATGAGGCGTTCAATAAAGGCCCGCTCTTGCTGCCAGGCGGCTGGGTCGCGGCGGAGGGGTGTAAGGTGGGCCGCCTGTTGGTCCACGGCCTGCCGAATGAGCGCCGCTTCCGACACCCCGAGATCACGCGCCAACTGCTTCAAGAGCTGCGCATGGTGGGGATCAAGATAGATTTGTTTTCGCACTTTACGGGGCATGACTCTGCCTTTCTCGAATATACATCATCATCTACAGTACAATCTGATCGGTCAAGTGGAATCTATCGAAAAAGGGACAGATTTACTCACACCTCGACTCCATACCGTACCCACCATTCTAAGATGCGCGAGGAGGCGCCATCGGTCTGCGGCGATTGCCTTTTCTGTTGACCCATTTTTGCTTGCCGACCTCACCTCCCTCCGCTATAGTGGCAGCGTTCAATAGTGCAGCTATCAGCCGCGTATGGGCGCTGCTTGCTGCGCCCTCTTTGGGCAGGGCAAGCCCTGCCCCTACACCAATTGCTGAGCGCTGACAGCTCACCGCTTGGAGTTATGATGGCATACGAGGATCTGCGGGCCTTTATCGCGGCGCTGGAGCAGCGGGGACTGCTGAAGCGGATCAAGACCCAGGTCGATCCGATTCTCGAGATTACCGAAATCACTGATCGAGTCAGCAAGCGGTTCGGACCGGCCCTGCTCTTCGAACGGGTCAAGGATTCATCGATGCCGGTCCTGATCAACGCCTTCGGCTCCGAGGAGCAGATGTGCCTGGCGTTGCAGCGCGCCTCGCTGGACGATCTGGCCAGTGAGCTGGACAGCGTCACCGAGATCAAGCCCCCGGAAGGGTTCTTTGAGAAGCTCCGGATGTTGCCCAAGCTCGCGGAGATGGCCCGCTACCTGCCCAAACGGGTGAAGGATGGCCCGTGCAAGGAGGTACGCATCACGAAAGAGCCCTCATTCGACCCGTTGCCGACCCTCAAGTGCTGGCCGCTGGATGGCGGCCGATTCGTGACAATGCCCTTGGTCTTCACCAAAGATCCCGAAACCGGCACGCGCAATTGCGGCATGTATCGAATGCAGATCTTCGACGAACGGACCGCAGGCATGCACTGGCACATCCATCACGGCGGGGCCAGACACTACGAGAAAAACCGGCGGCTGGGTCGCCGTACCGAGGTCGCCGTTGCCCTGGGGCCTGATCCGGCCACCACCCTGTCGGCAGTCATACCGGCGCCCGACGGGATTGATGAGATGCTCATCGCCGGCTTTCTGCGGAAGCGGTCCGTCGAGCTTGTTCAGTGCGAGACCGTCGATCTGGAGGTTCCCGCCAACGCCGAGATTGTGCTGGAAGGGTACGTCGAACCGGATGAGCTGCGCCTGGAGGGGCCATTCGGCGACCACACCGGCTTTTACTCCCTTGCTGACCACTATCCCGTCTTTCACCTGACGGCCGTCACCCACCGCCGGGATCCGATTTATCAGACCACCATCGTCGGCCGCCCACCCATGGAAGACTGTCACATGGGGACTGCCGTGGAACGGATGTCCCTCCCCCTCCTGAGAAAACAGTTACCGGAAATCGTGGACTTTCACATGCCGTTCGCCGGGGTCTTTCATAACCTCGTCATCGTCAGTATCGATAAAGCCTACCCGGGCCACGCGCGCAAGATCATGCACGCGATCTGGGGCCTCGGCCAGGCGATGTTTTCGAAGGTGATCGTCGTCGTGGACAAGGATGTGAACGTCCGCGATCCGGCCGAAGTGACCTGGAAGGTCCTGAACCATATCGACCCGGAGCGCGATATCGAGTTTGTCATGGGCCCGGTCGAAACCCTGGATCACGCCAGTCGGCTGCCCCGGTATGGCTCAAAGATGGGGATCGACGGAACACGCAAGTGGAAAGAGGAGGGATTCACGCGCGAGTGGCCGGAGGAACAGGTCATGGATCGCGAGACCAAGGCCCTCGTAGACCAACGATGGAAAGAGTATGGGTTGGGTTGATGAGAAGCTGGCAGAGATCAGCTATTGGCGTAGGGGCAGGGTATGCCCTGCCCAAAGAGGGCGCAGCAAGCAGCGCCCCTACATTTAGGAGGAATCAGACATGAACAATCCCCTACGACGAGCAATGTACGCAGCCCTCTTGATTGGCACACTATTAGTTGCCCAGGCGGCCCACGCTGCGCCTGTCCCGGACTTTACGCTTCCGCTCCTGGATGGAAAGTCCATCGCACTAAAAGACTTTCGCGGCAAGCCGGTCCTGATCAATTTCTTCCACTCCACATGATCACACTGTCAACGGGAGGCTCCCGTTCTGGCAAAGATCTACCAGCAGTATAAGGGCAAGGGCCTCGTGATGCTGGGCGTGAACGTCGCCTGGGATAACGAAGCCAGCGCGCGGAAATTTGTTGAAGAGTACAAGGTTCCTTATCCCGTAGGACGCGACAGCACCGGTGATATCGGCCGGCGTTATCAAATCGAGGGTACGCCGACCACCATTATGGTCAATAAAGACGGGAGCTTATATGGACGCTCGGTCGGGGCAATGACGGAGGAGGAGTTTCAAAAGTCTATCGATGTCCTTCTCAATCAGAAAGGGAAGTAAGAGGCAAGGGTGTCAAGGCGTGCGGGAGTTCGGCCGCTCCGTCTGGGCGATATGATAGCTCAGTGTCTTCAGCAGAGCCGATAGGTCAACATTCTGGATCTTGACCGAATCGGGGGCTGTCAGTTGGGTGGGGGCGAAATTCAAGACTGCGATGACCCCGCCCTCTACTAGAGCGTCGAGGACAGCCTGGGCACCAGCGGCACGAACAGCCAGGATGCCCATCTTGATCTTCCGCTTGCGGATAACCGGGACGATCGCCCCGATATCCATCACCTGGACCCCTTCAACCCTCCGATCGATCTTGGCCGGGTCGCGATCGAACACGGCAGAGATCTTGAATCCTTTCTCATGGAACCCCTTGTAGGTCATTAACGCAGAGCCCAGGTTCCCCAACCCGACCAAGGCTACATCCCAAGCCCGCTTGAGTCCGAGAATCTCCTCCAGGCTATGCCGAAGGGGGGTAATGTAGTACCCCAAACCCCTGATGCCGAACTGGCCAAAGCATGCCAAGTCCTTTCGCACCTGGGCGGAATTCAGGCCGAAACGATCGGCCAGTTGCGTGGACGAGACGCTCGCCGTCCCTTCGTGCTCCAGCTCCTCTAAGCATCTCAGGTAGATCGAAATCCGGGTCACGGTCTTCTCGGGAATCTTAATCGCTTTCATGGACAGTGGCTCTCTCATCCTGCGACGGCTGCGATCGACTGCCGGGCCAGATCCAGCAACCCTGCCGGGAACAGGCCAAGGTGAAGGGTCCCCAGTACGGACATTACTACGGCCAGGACGGCCGCTACGGATGCCGGAACGAGCGGCCGCGGGGACGCTGCCTCACTCATGTACATGATGACGATGACGCGGAGATAAAAGTAGACCGAGATCACGCTGTTCAGAACACCGATCACCGCCAGGCCAAGATAGTGGCCTTCAAGGGCGGCGCTGAAGATGTACAGCTTGCCCATGAAACCGGCTGTGGGAGGGATCCCGGCTAGCGAGAACATAAAGATAGCCATGCAGGCGGCCAGGACCGGCCGCTGCCAACCAAGACCGGCGTAGTCGGTGAGCAAGAGCCGCTCTTGCTCATTACCTTGCAACGCGATGATGACGGCGAAGGCGCCAAGGTTCATGAGGGCATAGGCGACAAGGTAGAAGAGGATGCTGGCGACCCCGGATGATCCGCCAGCGACCAACGCTACCAACAGATACCCGGCATGCGCGATCGAGCTATAGGCGAGCATCCGCTTGATGTTGTCTTGGACCAGGGCAACCAGATTCCCCACGGTCATGGTGAGGACCGCTAGAACCCATATCGCCATCGACCACTGCACGTGAAGGGCAGGCAAAGCCAGAAGAAATACCCGCAGGAAGGCGGCAAAAGCCGCAGCCTTGGTCCCGGCGATCATGAACGCTGTGACCGAGGTGGGCGCCCCCTCATACACGTCAGGGGCCCACATATGGAACGGGACGGAGGCGATCTTGAAGCCGAACCCAACCAGAAGCAATCCTCCTCCGATCATGAACAGGGGTGCGGGAGGATGCCCATCGGCAAGAAAGGCCGCAATCTGCCGAAGCATGGTCGTGCCGGTCGCCCCATAGATCAGGGCAATACCATAGAGGAAAAAGGCGCTGGCAAAGGCGCCAAGCAGGAGGTACTTCAGCGCCGACTCGTTGGAGCGAAGATCTGTCCTCCAAAATCCAGCGAGCGTGTACAGGGCGAGCGAGAAGGTTTCCAGCCCCAGAAAAATTACGATCAAATCCCCGCCTGCAGCCATCAGCATCATCCCCAACGTCGAGAAGAGCACCAGGCTGTAATACTCTCCCTGGTCAGCGGCTGCTGTGTCAAGGTGGCCCATCGACAGCAGGATGGTGAGCATCGAGACCAGGCCAAGCACAAGATAAAAGAAGAGCGAAAATCGGTCCAACACGACCGCGTCATGAATCCCGTAGCGAACCATTTCCAGATCTGAGCCGAGGATGGGCCCCCATAAGCCGATCGAGATAAGGATCGATGCAGCGATCGCCATCAGGCTTAGGATGGCGATGAGATATTTCCGTCCCGGCGGCAGAAAGAGATCTGTCACCAACGTTGTGAGACCGCCAATGGCCACCGGTATGAGCGGCGCAAAGGGAGCCCAGTCAATCTGAGGCAGTACAAGCTCCATCAATTCGCGCTCCGCACCAAATCCCCCCAACCCCCCTTTACGAAAGGGGGGGACGGAGGGATTTGCACCTCGGACGTTGCCGCGATCCGCATCCCATCCAGGAGATGAATGACCGACGCATCCATCCTTCTGAGGAGGGGATTTGGGTTCAGGCCAATCCATAGAATGAGCAGGATGATCGGGACCAGTATCGCCATCTCACGACAGCCGATATCGTTGAGCGTGAGATTCTCAGCCCGTCGGCTTTTCCCCCACATCACGCGTTGCCACATCCAGAGCATATAGACCGCTGCCAGAATGACCCCAAGGGTAGCGATCACCGCAAATCCTTTATGGACGCGGAATGTCCCCGTCAGGATCAGGAACTCGCCCACAAACCCATTCAGGCCTGGCAGGCCAATGGACGACATGGTCACAACCAGGAAGCAGAGGGCAAAGCGAGGGAGTGTCCGGGAGAGTCCACCGAACTCCTCTATCATCCTTGTGTGGCGCCTCTCATAGATCATCCCAATCAGCAGGAAGAGAGCGCCAGTGGAGAGGCCATGATTGACCATTTGGAGGATTGACCCTTCCACGGCCTGCACGTTCATGGCAAAGATGCCCAGCATCACGAACCCCAGGTGACTTACTGAGCTATAGGCGATCAGCCGCTTGAGATCATCCTGAACCATGGCAACCAGCGCGCCGTACAGGATACCGATCACGGCAAGCGCAGAGATCAAAGGAGTAAAGGCGACGGCCGCTTCCGGAAAGAGCGGGAGCGCGAATCGGAGGAAACCATAGGTCCCCATCTTCAAGAGAACCCCGGCCAATAGGACGCTTCCCGCCGTAGGCGCCTCTACGTGGGCATCCGGAAGCCATGTGTGAAACGGGAACATCGGCACCTTGATGGCAAAGGCGAGGCCAAAGGCGGCGAAGAGCCACAGTTGCGTCCCATATGAAATCGACCCGCCGATCAGCTCCAGGAGGTCAAACGTCAACTGACCTGTACTCTCCTGATGCAGGAAGGCGAGGGCGATCATCGCCAGCAGCATCAGGACGCTTCCCGCCATCGTAAAGAGGACGAACTTCAAGGTGGCATAGATTCGCCTCGGGCCGCCCCAGACGCCGATCAGAAAATACATCGGGATCAGCATCCCCTCCCAGAAGACGTAGAAAAGCACCAGATCCAGGGCAACAAACACTCCAATCATGCCGCTTAGGAGCAGCAGCATGCAGATCATATACGCTTTTACCCGACTCGCGATCCCGGAGAAAGAGGCGAGGATAGCGATAGGCGTGAGAAACGTCGTGAGGAGCAACAGTGGAAGGCTGATCCCATCAACTCCGAGAAAATAGCTACTCCCGATCGAAGGGATCCACGACGCCCGCTCAACGAACTGCATACCGGCCTGAGCGGGATCAAAGCGCACATATACGATGAGAGAGAGCAGAAGGTCTAGGCCGGAGACGGCCAGTGCGAGCCTCTTGATGAGCCCCTCACGCGCTCCGTCGACAATCGTAAGCAATAAGACGCCAAGCAGAGGGAGCACAATAAGCGTCGATAAGATCGGTCCTCCCGCCTGACTCATGCCTTCACCTGTGCGCTATCCATAAAACGCCAAGTATCCCAAGAGGACCACGGCACCCACCAGGATCGAAAGGATATAGGTTGGAACATAGCCGGTTTGAAGTCGCCTCAGCATGCTGCCGGCCCGTATTGCAAGTGTCGCGATGCCGTTGACTGACCCGTCGACTATGCGCGCATCGAACGACTCCGATATGGCGCGAGCGGAGGTAACGATCGGGTGGATTACGACCTTATCGTACAGCTCATCAACCCAATATTTGTGAAAGAGGGTGCGATGCAGCGCAGGATACCGCGCGACAAGCGCCTCGGGTCTGGTAGGATCCCGAAGATAGCACCAAAAGGCCACGCCGATCCCCAGCAGGGCCATTACAAGAGTCGCAACCGCAAGCACGACCCCGGAGCTCGGCTCGACCGAGGCCTCATGCACCGGGACCGGGAAAACCGAACCCAGGAATCGCTGAAACGGGCCTGACTCTGGCGGGAAACCGACAAACCCGACGGTCGCCGACCCGAGCGCCAACAGCACCAGCGGCAGGCGCATGCTCCACGGCGCCTCGTGCAGGTGTTTAAGCGTATGCGCGTCAAGCCTCGACTTCCCCTCGAAGGCAAGGAAATAGAGGCGAAACATGTACAAGGCAGTGCCCGCCGCGGTCAGCACCCCAATGACCCAGAGCAGCCGATGTCCCGAGGTATAGGCGGCAAAGAGGATCTCGTCCTTGCTCCAGAAGCCGGCGAAGGGAGCGATGCCGGCGTTAGCCAGCGCGCCTACGAGAAAGCTGCCGGTAGTGACACGGAGGGACTTCCGCAGCCCCCCCATCTTCCTGATATCCTGCTCGCCGGCCAGCGCATGAATCACCGACCCGGCCGATAGGAAGAGAAGGGCCTTGAAGAAGGCATGCGTCATCAGGTGAAAGATCCCTGCGGCGTATGCCCCGACTCCCAGGCCTAAAAACATGTAGCCGAGCTGGGAGATGGTCGAGTAGGCGATAATCCGTTTGATGTCGGTCTGAACCAGGGCGATGCTTGCGGCATAGAGGGCCGTGAGGCCACCGACCCAGGCCACGATCTCCAGGCTCACAGGCGCAAGCTGGAACAGGGGAGCCGAACGGGCGACCAGGTAGACGCCTGCCGTCACCATGGTAGCAGCATGGATAAGCGCCGAGACCGGCGTAGGTCCCTCCATCGCATCAGGCAACCAGACATACAGTGGGAGTTGCGCCGACTTACCGGTCGCCCCGATGAAGAGAAGGAGGGTGAGAAGCATTGCGGTAACAGAGCCGTGCGCAAGCACGGTCGGCGCTTCTGTAAACACGGTCTGGAAGTCCAGTGACCCGAACAGCAGGATCATCCAGATCAGCCCCACAACCACGGCGCCGTCGCCGATCCGGTTCACCAGGAAGGCCTTGGTCCCGGCGGATGCCGCAGCAGGTCGTTCGAACCAGAAGCCGATCAACAGGTACGAACAGAGGCCCACCCCCTCCCATCCCACAA
This sequence comes from Candidatus Methylomirabilis limnetica, assembly GCF_003044035.1. NCBI lineage: Bacteria > Methylomirabilota (SeqCode) > Methylomirabilia (SeqCode) > Methylomirabilales (SeqCode) > Methylomirabilaceae (SeqCode) > Methylomirabilis (SeqCode) > Candidatus Methylomirabilis limnetica. Next base: position 114,211 of record NZ_NVQC01000009.1, on the reverse strand, counting down.
AGAGCAGGAGGTAGTTATCGGCCAGGACCAGGACCAGCATCTCAGCCAGGAAGAGGTTGAGCAGCGAGAAGAAGCGGTGATAGTCGCGGTCCTCCTGCATATAGCCGATCGAGTAGATATGTATCAGCAAGCCCACGCCGCACACCACCAGCGCCATGATGGCAGAGAGGGGATCGAACAGGAACCCGAACGAGACCGAGAAATCGCCGGAGGCGATCCAGGAGCCGAGGGAGGAGCGAAGCAGGCGTCCTTCCGCCGGCATCTGAAGGAGACGGACAAAGGCCATCAGGGAAAGGAGCAACGAAAGCGATGTGGCGCCGCAGGCGATACCCGTCACCAGCCCTCTCTGCATCCGGCGGCCCATCAGACCGACGACGAGGCTTCCCACCAGCGGAACAACGGGAATCAGCCAGATCATCATATCGGGTTTCGGGTTACGAGTTTCGGGTTTCGGGTTGTAAGCTCAAAACCCGACGCTCGAAACTCGCAACTAGCCTTTAAGGAGATTGATCTCGTCCACATTTAAGGACTCTTTATTTCTATGCAGTGCAATGATGATGGCCAGCCCTACTGCTACCTCGGCTGCGGCCACCGCCATCACAAACAACACAATGATCTGTCCATCCATCGAGTGGAGAAACCTTGAGAAGGCCACAAAGGTGAGATTGACGGCATTCAGCATCAACTCAATCGCCATGAAGATCACCAGCACATTACGCCGGATCAGCACCCCGATGACCCCTATGACAAAGAGGACAGCGCTAAGTATTAAGTATGCGCTCAAAGGCACGGTTGCTGTCATCGCACTTCAGGCCTCGCATCAAATCCCCCCAACCCCCCTTTGATAAAGGGGGGTGAGAGAGGATTTGCCTTGCACCTCGCACCTCGCACACTCCACCCTTGAACGTTGAACGTTGCACCTCGGGCAGCCACAAGGGCTGCCCCTACATTCCGCACTTCGCTACCTCCTGGCTAAGACCATGACGCCAATAATGGCAATGAGCAGGATTATAGAAGTGATCTCAAATGGGATGAGAAAATCGGTGAACAGGAGACGGCCGACGACTTGAGTATTTCCGATGGCGCCCACGAGTTCTGAAGTGTAGAGGCCCTGGGGACCGTGAGGAGTCCTGAAGCCGATAGGGATCGCCAACTCAACAAGTAGGAGCAGAGCCACACCGATGCCGAGCAGGAGCCTGGGCCGATCTCGCTGCAGCCAGGCGGGTAGTTCATGACCCAGGTCGAGCAGCATGACCACGAACAGGAACAGGACCATGATCGCTCCGGCATAGACGATCACCTGCACGACAGCGATGAACTGCGCCTGCAACAGCAGATAGATCCCCGACAGTGCGAAGAACGTCCCAATAAGCGAGAGGGCGCAGTAGACCGGATTTCGCATGACGATGACCAGAACCGCAGTGATGAGCGCCATTGCGGCCAGCGGAACGAACACCAGCCATTCCATTCTTACCTCAACGCAACAAACACAGCCGTGACCATAATATTGACCAGCGCAATGGGCAGCAGAACCTTCCACCCAAATCGCATCAGTTGGTCGTATCTAAAGCGCGGCAGCGTACCTCGAAGCCAGATGAAGAGGAAAATAAACAGATAGAGCTTAATGAGAAACCAGACCACCGGTGGCAACCACGGCCCCCTCCACCCGCCCAGGAACAGCGTTGTCGCCATGGCCGATACGGTGATCATGTTGGCATACTCAGCCATAAAGTACATGGCGAACTTCATTGAGCTGTACTCGACGTGAAAACCGGCCACCAGTTCCGTCTCGGCCTCCGGGAGATCGAAAGGAGCGCGATTGATCTCGGCGACAGCACAGATCAGGAAGATGATAAAACCGATCGGCTGAAGGACGATAAACCACACCCTGGCCTGGGCATCCACAATCTGCACCAGGCTCAGCGATTGCGACAGCATCACCACGCCCACCACCGACAGACTCAGGGAGAGTTCATAGCTGATCATCTGGGCCGAGGCACGCAGCCCCCCAAGCAGCGCGTACTTGTTGTTCGAGGCCCACCCTCCCAGGACGATCCCATAGATCCCGAGAGAGGCGACACCGAACACATACAGCAGCCCGATATTGACGTCAGCGATGACCAGGTCGATGCTCTGCCCGAAGAGTCGGATCCGGTCTCCGAAAGGGATTACGGCAAAGGAGATGAAGGCAGGGACCAGCGCAAGCACGGGAGCCAGGAGGTAGAGTGTCCGGTCAGCGGCCTGGGGAACGATCTCCTCCTTGAACAAGAGCTTGAGCCCGTCGGCGATCGGCTGTAGCAGGCCGTGGGGGCCGACCCGCATCGGACCGAGTCGGACCTGGATATCGCTGAGGATCTTGCGCTCCAGCCAGGTCATGTAGGCGACACTTAGCAACATCAGACCGAAGACCACGGCGATCTTCGCTACCATGAGGACGAGGAAGGTGCCCTCTGGCATCATGCCCCCTACCGCCCGCTCCCCGCTTCATGCATGCGGGGACAGGCTACGACGCGTCCATGGGCCTGGCCGAGGCCCCGACCTGGGCTTCGAACGGGCAGGCGCGATCCACGATGTGGCGCTCGAATTCATCACGAAAGTACTTCAGGTAGCTTTCAATCGGCATAGCGGCAGCATCGCTTAAGGGGCAAATGGTTTTGCTCTTCATGTTGTCACAGATGTCCAGGAGGAGGTCAAGATCCGCCTTTCGTCCGCGACCATCTTCGATCCTTCTCAGTGTCTTGTGTAACCACGCCGTCCCCTCCCGGCACTGCGTGCACTGCCCGCACGATTCGTGATGATAGAATCGAGAGACGACCTCGCCCACCCGGACCATGCAGGTGGTCTCATCCATCACGATGACGCCTCCAGACCCGGCCATGGAGCCCACCGTGGCAAGAGATTCGAAGTCCATCCGGGTATCCAGGTGCTGCTCGGTCAGAACCGGCACCGAGGAGCCTCCGGGAATCACCGCCTTCAGGCGGCGACCATCCCGCATCCCGTCCGCATGCTCGAAAATCAACTCTCTCATTGAGACATTGATCGGGCACTCGTAGATACCGGGCCGGCGAACATGGCCACTTATCGAGAAGACCCTGGTACCCGTACTCTTGGGGCTTCCAATGCTCGAGAACCACTCGGCTCCACGCAGTACGATATGCGGAAGATTGCTGAGAGTTTCGACATTATTCACGACGGTGGGCTTGCGATAGAGCCCCGACGTGGCAGGAAACGGGGGCTTCAACCGTGGCAACCCCCTTTTACCCTCTAATGATTCCAGCAGGGCGGTCTCCTCTCCACAGATGTAGGCGCCGGCGCCTCGATGCACGTGGAGGTCCAGACTGAAGCTGCTCCCCAGGATATCCTTTCCCGCGAGACCACGGGCGGCCGCATCTCTGATCGCCTGTTCGAGGATACACGCCCCTGCAATGAACTCGCCCCTGATATAGATATAGGCGGTCCGACACCCGATGGCGAAACTTGCCAGCAGGATCCCTTCGATGAGCTGGTGCGGGTCGCGCATGATCAGCTCACGGTCCTTGAACGTCCCCGGCTCGCTCTCATCGGCATTACAGACGAGATACTTGGGCAGCTCCGGATCCTTGGGAATAAAGCCCCACTTGACGCCGGTGGGGAAGCCTGCCCCCCCACGCCCCCTGAGCCCCGACCGCTTCACCATCTCGGTTAGACTGGCTGGCGTATGCTCTTTGAGCGCTTTCGCAATGGCCTGATACCCTCCGGTAGCCTCGTACTCATCAAGGGTCCCGCGATACCCAGGGATCTCAAACCGCTTCGTAAGGATCTTTTCGCTCATGAACGTTCAGCCATCAGCGGTGTAGGGGCGCTGCTTGCTGCGCCCTCCTTGGGCAGGGTAAACCCTGCCCCTACAACCGATCGCATGAAGCCGCCCGTTGATCGCTGCCGGCTAATTGCTCTCGCAGCCGTGCAACCAGTGTCTCAACATCACCGTGCGAAACCGGACCGTAGTAATCCGGCCCCACCTGGATCGCCGGTGCGAGTCCGCAGGCAGCAAGGCACTCAACCCGTTTGATCGTGAACAGTCCATCGGGTGTCGTCTCTCCAGTGCTGACCCCAAGCGCCTCTTCAAGGCGTCGGATCACCCGTTCGGCCCCTAAGAGCGCGCAGCTCAGGTTGTGGCAGACCCAGATCTCACGCCGACCGCCCGACTTCAGACGGAACATGTCATAAAACATCGCGACCTCTGCCACCTGGGTCGGCGGCAAGTCAAGACGGGCGGCCAGACCACGCATGGCCTCCTCTGTAAGATACCCTGCCTCCTCCTGGCACAGGTGCATCAGCGGCAACAGAGCGGAGCGACGATCGGGATATCTGGACAGGATGCGCTGAATCGTCTCTTCCGTCATCGTATGTAAAGGTTTCGAGTTTCGGGTTTCGAGTTTCGAGTCAACAAGGCTCGCCACAACCAGAAATTCCAAACCCGAAACTCGAAACTCCACACTAGCGATCCACCTCGCCGAGTACGATATCGATGCTACCGATGATCGCCACCAGATCTGCCACCAGTCGCCCCTCCACCATCTTCGATAACGACTCCAGGTTCACGAAGGAGGGCGCACGAAAATGGACGCGATAGGGTTTGTTGCTGCCGTCGCTTACCAGATAGACGCCGTACTCGCCCCTCGGTGACTCGATACTCTGATATACCTCTCCTGCCGGTACGGTAAACCCTGCCGACCAGAGCAGGAAGTGGTGAATGAGAGCCTCCATACTCTGCTTGACCATCGGCTTGGGCGGCGGGGTGAGCTTCGGATTGGCTACAGCAATCGGCCCCTCTGGGAGGCATTCCAGGGCCTGGCGAACGATAGCCACACTCTGCCGCATCTCAAAGATTCGGCAGAGGTATCGGTCGTAGACATCGCCGTGGATTCCCCTGGACATCTCGAAGTGAAATTGCTCATAGCCAGAATAGGGATTAGCCTTACGAATGTCCCAAGGGATTCCGCAGGCTCGGAGGCTTGGACCGCTTAAGCCAAGGTCTATGGCATCTTCCGGCTTGATCACACCGACCCCCTTGGTCCGTTCGATCCAGATCGGGTTCCTCGTCAGCAGGTCTTCGTACTCGGCCAGGCGGGTAGGAAAGCTTTCGACGAAAGAGTGGACCACCCTCTCGAACCCCTCTGGCAGGTCGGCAAACAGGCCGCCAATCCGGAAGTAGCTGGACATCATCCTGGCCCCGGACACCTGTTCGGACATGTCCAGGATCGCCTCACGCTCCCGAAAAGCATAGAGGAAGACGCTCATGGCCCCGATATCGATAGCATGTGTCGCAAGCCAGACCAAGTGGCTTCCGATCCGGGTCAGCTCCGTCAGCATGACGCGGATCACCTTCGCCCGCTGAGGCACATCGATGTCAAGGAGCTTCTCGACAGCCAACACATAGGCCAGGTTGTTGCTGAGGGGGGCCAGGTAATCCATCCGATCCGTAATGGGGATGACCTGCTGGTACCGCTTGCTTTCCGCGATCTTCTCCATCCCGGTGTGCAGGTACCCGATATGCGGAGCGCACCGGACCACGATCTCCCCATCCAGCTCCAGGACCAGACGCAGCACGCCGTGGGTGCTGGGGTGCTGAGGCCCCATGTTAATGGTCATGGTGCGCCGCTCAGTCACCTGTCGTCCCCTCTTCCCACCATTTCGGCGAGGCCTGCACCGGGTAGTCCTTTCGGAGCGGGAATCCCTCCCAATCCTCCGGCATAAGTATTCGCCGGAGATCCGGGTGCCCATCGAAGCCGATGCCGAACATATCGAATACTTCACGTTCGTGCCAATTGGCGGCGCTCCAGACAGCGGTCACACTGGGTACCGCCTCACCCTCTTCAACCGGTACCTTCAACCGGATTCGCCACTTGTACTGAAGGGAATAGAGATGGTAGACCACCTCGAACCGTGGGTGGTCCCCGAGCCGATCGACCGCAGTCAGATCAGAGAGGAAATCGTACAGAAGGCCGGGTTCCTCTTTCAGGTGGCGACAGATACGAATGATGTCGCCAGGCCTGACGAGGAGGGTCGTTTCGTTGCGAAAGCTTCTGGCTGAGAGGGTCGCCTCCGGGAATCTTTCCCGCAGCTCTGAAACGGTGCGGTTCTTCTCCGGCCCCTTCACGTTGTCCATTCCAGCCCCCCCCTCCTCCAGACATACAGGAGGCCGATCAGGAGGATGCCGAGAAAGACAATCATCTCGATCAACCCGAATAGTCTCAGACTGCTCAGGATCACCGCCCAGGGATATAGGAAAACGATCTCGATGTCGAAGATGATGAACAACATCGCGACCAGGTAAAACTTGACCGAGAACCGCTCCCTGGCGGAGCCTACCGGGTCGATTCCGCACTCGTACGGGGCGAGCTTCGCCTGAGTCGGCCGCCGCGGCCCGAGTGCGTGAGACACAAAGAGGGTAGCGAGGGCAAAACCGGCGACCAGAAGGATCAGGATAAAGATCGGCAGATACGAGAAGAGCACTGCGTCTATCCTGGGCAATCGGTCATCGCCCCGAAGTTTTACCCTCCTCTATGCGCCTGGAACGATGTACTTGATGAAGGGATTCGCGAAGAAAATGATCAGGGCAACGAGCAAGACATAGATGGCCAGCGACTCGATGAGCGCGAGACCGATAATCATTGCGACCTGGATCTGCGGAGCCGCTGCCGGCTGCCTCCCGATCGCCTCCATTGCGCTGGCAATTGCCCGACTCTGGCCGATTGCCGCCGCGCCTGAAGCGATGGCCATGGCGAATCCCCCCGTCAAGACCGAGACGACAAAAAAGGTTGAGGACTCAGGCTTGGCCCCTTCAGCGGCAAACGCGACCTGGGATCCAAAGGCAATCAGAACCATCACCAACAGTAGAACACGCGCTCCTTGTGTGCGACTCATCGACACGACTCCTTTCAGAATAAAGATGGGGTTAGTGGTGCTCCTCGTGCTCTGTTTGAACTGCTCCCGCGATATACACCATGGACAGCATCACAAAGACGAAGCTCTGAACGATGCTGGTAAAGAGACTCAGGGGCATCATGATGCCCAGATAGATGACATACGGAATACCCAACCAGATCAACGACAGCAGGATAGCGACTACACTCTCCTCGCCGAAGATATTACCGAACAACCGGATCGACAGGGAGATCGGCCGGGCGAGGTGACCGATAAGCTCGATAGGGAACATGATGGGGGCCAGCCACAGGATCGGGCCACAGAAGTGGCGCAGATAGGCAATGATCCCATGCTCCCGTATACCAAAGTAGTTATAGGAGAGAAAGACGGTGATGGCCAGGGCCGCAGTGGTGTTAAGATTCGCCGTTGGAGGCTTGAAACCGGGGACGGTTCCAAGGAGATTCCCAACGAGAATGAAGAGGCCGGCCGTGCCGATCAAGGGAAGATACCGTTTCCCCTTGGGCCCGATCATCTGCGTGAGCAGGTCCAGGAACGTCTCTACGACCACCTCCATGAGGTTCTGTATCGGCCCGGGCACAGCATCGAGTCGCCTCGTGGCCAGATACGAAACGCCGATCAGGATAGCCATCACAACCCAGGCCATCGCTACCTGCTCCGGAACCCAGTCCCCAGGAATCCCTAACGCCCCCAGAAAATTAGGAATCTGGATAAATGTAGGATGGTGCTCCATCACGCCTCCCCGTTATTCTGCGGGAAATCACATATGAACCTCAACAAATCAACTCCCCCAATGCTTGAGGTCTTTTAGAAGATTAGTAAAGCCAGCCGCAACACCGAAAATAAAAAACAGAATCATCAACCACGGCGACGTCCCCAGCCAGCGATCCAAGGCGATCCCGATCGCCGCCCCGATCGCAATCGACGCGCCAAGGGTAATCCCCAGTGAGCTCAACCCCGCGAGCTGACGCCACAGTCGAACCTGATTGTCCTTCATCGTCCCGCTGATGAAATCTCCCTTGGCCCTCCTTTACCAAAGGGGGCTGGGGGGATTTTCTCTTGCCGCGTTCGGCCTCACTCTAGCCCTCTCCCTCCGCTCTGTCAAGGCTCGCGCAAACCGGGTTTCGCGTTTCGAGTTTTGAGTTTCGGGTTACCCAAACTCCAAAGAGTCCTCAACGTACTGGAACACGCAACCTGATACCTGGAACCTGTTTTTCAACTCCAAACGCGAAACTCGCAACTCGAAACTGTCTTTTACCAGAGTCCGGCGACCGAGGCCCTAGCCAGCTCCAGGAAGGGACCTGGGTAGATCCCGATAGCGATGGTTCCTGCCAGGGTCACAAATAGCGCGACCCGCAGAGGCCGGGAAGAACTCAAGGTAAGGCCCTGTGGCGGAAGATCTCGCATGTACATCGCCACCACCACCTTCATGTAATAGAACACCGAGATGGCTGAATTGATGACAGCAATCACCGCGAGCCAGATGTACCCTCCTTCGATGGCTGCACCGAAGAGATAGAGCTTCCCGACAAAGCCTGCGGTCGGGGGGACGCCAGCCAATGAGAGGAGGAAGATCAACATGGCGGCCGCTGCCATGGGGCTTCGCTGAGCCAGGCCAGTGAAGTCGTCGATCTGTTCCCCCTTCACCTTTCCTACGCAGAGAAGGATAACCATGGCAAAGACGCCGAGTGTCATCAGGGCATAGATCAGGGTATACAGCAGTATGGCTGAGATCCCCAGCTCCCGTCCCGCCACAACTCCGATCAGCAGGTACCCGATGTGGGCGATGGAGCTGTAGGCCAGCATCCGCTTGATATTGCTCTGCGCAATCGCCACGACATTTCCCACCGTCATCGTGAGCAAGGATAGGGTGTAAAAGAGAAACGTCCAGCGATCCTGTAGTCCTGGGATGGCCACCAGAAAGACCCGCAAGAGAATAGCGAGACCGGCAACCTCTGAGGCCGCCGCCAGGAGGGCCGCTACAGGGGTAGGGGCGCCCTCATATACGTCGGGGATGTACATGTGAAAGGGGACCGCCGCGATCTTGAACCCGAAGCCGGCCACTAGCATCACCATGGCCAGGATGAGCGCCGGATTCGAGGCGGTGTCTGCTGACAGCGTCGAGGCAATCTCTCTCAGGCCGATGGTGCCGGTAAGACCATACAGCATCACGATGCCGTACAGCATGATCGCAGAGGAGAACCCTCCCATGAGCAGGTACTTCAGGGCGGCCTCGCCGCTTCGCCGCTCCCGCTTCAGGAATCCCGCGAGAATGTAAATGGAAATCGACATCGTCTCCATGCCGATGTAGAGAATCAGGAGGTCTACAGCACTGACCATCAACATCATTCCCAGTGTGGCGAAGAGGATCAGCCCGTAGAACTCCCCTTTGTCAATTCCTTCGCTCTTCAGGTGGCCAATCGACATGAGCAGAATGAGCGCGGCCGAGACCAGAAATACGATCTTGAAGAAGAACGCGAAGGGATCGCTGAGGTATTGCCCGCTGAAGGCGAGCTGTGTCGCCCCCCGTTGGCCCATCAGGGTCGTGAAGGTGGCAAGCACGCCAAGGATGCTCAGATATCCCAGCCAGTCTCGTCCGCCTTTAGGGGCGATGAAGTCGAGCATAAGGATCACCATGGCCACCAGGCCCATGACCACCTCTGGCGAGGCAGTGGAGATGTCTGCCATGTTGAACGCGTCAGTCACGAGACCCTCCGGAGTGGTCCATGGCAGATCCCTGGACCGGCAATACAGATCTCCCGGGCTCCAGACCAGCTTCGATGCTCCAGCCGCTCGTCCTGAGCCCTTCGACAAAGCTCATGGCAGGCCTGTCGAAGCCTGTGGTGAGCCGTGTCGAACCAGAAGTGGCTGGACTACTCAGGGTAGGCTCGGTAACGGCCTGCTGTTTGTGAACCCGTGCCAGGATATAATTCACCGACGCTTCCGTCCGACTAAGGAACGGGGAGGGGTAGAGGCCAATCCAGAAACACATGACGACGATCGGGACGAGAGTCGTCAGCTCCCTGAAACTCAGGTCAGGGAGATCCGCATTCTTTGGGTTATCCAGCGCCCCGAACATGGTCCGCTGGTACAGCCACAACATATAGGCCGCGCCGAGCACGATCCCGGTGACAGCAAAAGCGGCCCAGACATAATTTTCCTTGAAGGCCCCGATAAGAATCAAAAACTCGCCGATGAAGCCGTTTAGTCCAGGAAGCCCCATGGAAGAAAACATAATAATGGCGAACAGTGTGGCGTAGACCGGCATCTGTTTCGACAGACCTCCAAACTCAGAGATCTGCCTTGTATGTCGGCGATCATAGATCAGGCCCACGATGAGAAAGAGGGCGCCGGTTGAAAGGCCGTGGTTCACCATCTGGATGATACTGCCCTGGACCCCTTGGGGATTCAGGGCGAACATACCCAGCACAATGAACCCCATGTGGCTGACAGAGCTGTAGGCAATCAACCGTTTCATGTCGGTCTGAACCATACAGACCAGAGCCCCGTAAATGATCGCGATGATCGACAGGATCATGATCATCGGAACAAAGTGTTGGGTGGACTCTGGGAGCAGCGGCAGATTGATCCGGATGAAGCCGTAGGTCCCCATCTTCAGGAGGACGCCGGCCAGGATGACACTGCCGGCTGTCGGGGCATCGGTGTGGGCGTCAGGCAGCCACGTGTGAAAGGGAAACATCGGGACCTTGATGGCAAAGCCCAAAAAGAATGCAAGCCAGACCAGATCCTGGAACGAGAACGAAAGGCCCAGCAGCGTGAAGATGGGAGTTGAGGGATACGAGAGCTTCATCAGATCCAGGATGTCGAATGTGTAGATCCCGGTCTGGGCGCCATGATAGAAGTAGACCGCCAGGATTCCCAGCAGCATGATGACGCCGCCGAAGAGCGTATACAGAAAGAATTTGATGGCCGAGTAGAGGCGACGGTCGCTTCCCCAGATGCCGATGAGGAAGTACATTGGAACCAGCATCACTTCCCAAAAGATATAGAAGAGAAAGAAGTCGAGGGAAAAAAAGACTCCGAGCATTCCCGTCTCCAGCATCAGGATAAAGGCGTAATACTCCTTCAGCCGCATACTGACCGATTCCCATGAGCAGATGACGGCGATAACGGAGAGGAAAGTGGTCAGCAAGACGAGCCACAGACTGATCCCATCGAGGCCGAAGAAATAGGTCACACCAAGGGAGGGAATCCATGAGGCCTTCTCTACGAACTGCATCTGCGCAGTCGTAGAGTCGAAGTAGGCAGGGATCCACAGGGAAACCAAAAGGTCGGCTATCGTGAAGGCAAGGGCAGTCCAGCGGACACCGCCCTTGCACTCCTTCGGGAGCAGCGAGATGAAGAACACCCCGACGAGGGGCAGGTATGTCATCAGGGATAGTATCGGAAACTGAAGAACATTCATGGGAATGCCAGTCCTCCTATCTTAAGTTCCAGGTTCCGCGTTCCGGGTTTCGGGTTCCGGATTCCATACCGCTTTCGCGGATCTCCAACTCGGAACCCGGAACTTGAAACCCGAAACCTTTTATTACACGAACAGATAGAACACGACCATGCCAAGGATGCCGAGCGCCATGGCCAGGATGTAGCTTTGGATAGCTCCCGTCTGCAATCGACGGAGGGTCATGCTTCCGCCTTGGATCAAATCCGCGATGGCGTTGACCAGACCATCCACAATCTTCAGGTCGCCCCAGGCAGAAATCGTGCTCAACCGCATGGTCAGCCAGCCGCTCCCGTTGACTACGCCGTCTACGACCCGAGAATCGAATCCCCACAGAAATCTACAGAAGCGCTTGCCAAAATCGATGAAGATCGCTTCGTATAGCTCATCAACCCAATACTTGTTCAGTAACAGGTTGTAGAGACCGCGCAGCTTGTCCGCCAGCGCCGCGGGTATATCCGGCCGTTTGACGTAGAACAGATAGGCGAGGCCGATCCCGGCCAGCGCAACCGCCAGCGAGACCGCGGCCATAACAAGCTCGGATGCGCCCGCCGCATGCCCGGCAGCCGCAGCCACCGCATGCCCGGTGCCCCCTTCCATCGCATGCTCGGCGGCCTCTCCGACACCATGCCCGACAGCCGCCTCTGATCCGTGGGCGGCCTCAAAGATCGGCGCGACGAATTTGTGATAGAGCCCATGATCCGGGGGGAATCCGAGCGCCAGTCCCGCAATCACCGAAAGGACGCCGAGCACCAGCAGCGGATACGCCATGTTCGGCGGCGATTCGTGCAGGTGATGGGCGGTATGGTGGTCACCGCGAAAATGCCCGGTGAAGACCTGAAAGAACAGCCTAAACATGTAGAAGGCTGTCAGGAAGGCACCGATCAGCCCCAGGAGCCATGGGATCGTCAGCCCTCGCACATAGGCATTGAATAGAATCTCATCTTTGGACCAGAAACCCGCCAGGGGAAAGATCCCGGCGTTCGCCAACGAGGCCAGCAGGAAGGTCCAGGCAGTTATCGGCATCGCCTTCCACAGTCCACCCATCTTCCTGATATCCTGTTCGCCATGGAGGGAATGAATGACCGAGCCTGCGCCGAGGAAGAGGAGCGCCTTGAAAAAGGCGTGGGTGGCGAGGTGAAAGACGGATGAGGCGTAGGCGCCAGCACCGGCGCCAATAAACATATAGCCGAGCTGAGAAATGGTAGAGTAGGCCACCACCTTTTTGATGTCGTTCTGAACCAGCGCAATCGTGGCCGCAAAGACCGCCGTCAGCGCGCCGACCCAGGCCACTACTTCGAGGCTGAAAGGCGCAAGGTTAAAGAGGGGGTTCGATCGGGCAACCATATAGACGCCTGCCGTCACCATCGTGGCGGCATGGATCAGGGCCGAGACCGGAGTGGGCCCCTCCATGGCATCTGGGAGCCAGACGTAGAGCGGAAGCTGGGCCGACTTTCCCATCGCACCCACGAACAGGAGCAGCGTAATGGTGGTGTAGATCCCCGCGCCTAAAGCGGGGTCGACGGCTGCAAACACCTCGGTGTACTTCACCGTTCCGAAGGTGCTCCAGATGAAAAAGAGTCCGATCATGAAGCCGGCATCGCCGATCCGATTGACGACGAACGCCTTCTTTCCGGCATCCGCGGCCGATTGTTTCTCATACCAAAAGCCAATCAGCAGGTATGAACAGAGCCCAACCCCCTCCCACCCCAAGAACATGAGAAGATAGTTGTTGGCGAGCACCAACACCAGCATGGAGAACATGAAGAGGTTGAGATAGGTAAAGAAACGAGCGAAGCTTCGATCGCCGTGCATATAGCCGATCGAATAGATATGAATGAGAAGTCCAACGAAGGTCACCACCAGCATCATAACGGTCGAGAGCGGATCGACCAGAATCCCGATCGGCACTTTGAGGTCGCCGACCTCCAGCCATGAATAGATGTCCCAATCGAGCGTCGCACCACCAATCGTCTGAAAGAAGACGATAAACGCCACAAGGCATGACAGTCCTGCGGCAGGGATAGCCACCAGATGGGCTCGATCCTTGATCCAGGCACCGAACAGCCCGTTGATCAGGAACCCGATCAGTGGCAGGAGTGGCACAAGCGCAACGAGTTTCATCTCAGCCCCTGTTTATCCGTTCAACGTTCAAGGTTCAAAAAGTTCAAGGTTCAAGGTTCAAGGTTCAAGGTTCAAGGTTGTGCGCGGTAAAAGATCTACGTACTGAGTTGCAACGTTAAAGATGGGGTGCAACTTTGAACCTTGAACCTTGAACGTTGAACGTTTTGAACATAACTACCATTTCATCAGGTTGATCTCATCGACATTAATCGTCTTAAAGTTCCGGTACAGTCCAAGGACGATCGCTAACCCCACTGCGGCCTCGGCTGCCGCCACGGTAATGACAAAGATCGCAAAGATCTGCCCCTGCAGCATCTGCTGGGGAAGATAACGAGAAAACGCCACGAAGCTCACGTTGATGGCATTGAACATAAGCTCCAGCGCCATAAGGACCCCGATAGCATTGCGGCGCGTCAGGGCTCCAAACATCCCGATGGTAAAGAGCATCGCGCTGAGGATCAGGTAGTACGAAAGTGGCACCATCCCTCAGTCCTTCCCCTGCTCGCGTCGAGCCAGGACGATGGCGCCCACCATGGCCGCCAGGAGGAGGAGCGACACGATCTCAAATGGCAGGACATAGGTGGTCAGAAGGAGCCTCCCGAGCGAGGCGGTATTATCTGACTCGGCCAGCACGGGCGGCACCAGAGCGGGAAAACCCTTCAGGTTGGCATATACCATGAGCCCAAAGAGAGCGAGGGCCACCACCGCGCTGATCCCCACCTGCTCGTTCATGATCTTCACCCCTCTGGCCGAGATCCGGCTGGTCAACATGATGGCGAAGAGTAGGAGGATGGTGATGCCCCCCACGTACAACAGCACCTGCGTGGCTGCCAGGAACTCGGCATCGAGCAGGATGAACAGCGCAGCCACGCCAAAGAACGCAAAAACCAATGCGATAGCGCAATGCACGATGTTTCTGGCCAGGACCACCAGAAGGGATGCCCCCACGGTGAAAGTAGCCATGAGGAAGAATACGACTTGGGTCACAGTCACGAGCGTAACTCCACCGTACTACCCTCGCAGTACCAGAATTAATCCGGTAATCCCCATATTCAGAAAAGCCAGCGGCAGCAAGACCTTCCACCCCAGGTACATGAGTTGATCGACTCGCAGCCTGGCCAGCGTCCAGCGCAGCCACATCATCACAAAAATGAGGAAATAGGTCTTCAGAAGGAACCAAAGCCACCCCGGCAGCAGCGGCCCATGCCAGCCGCCCAGAAACAGCGCGGTGGCGATGGCCGACACCGTGAACATATTGGCGTATTCCGCCAGGAAGAAGATGGCAAATCGCATCCCGCTGTACTCAACATGAAAGCCGGCCACCAGCTCTGACTCAGCCTCCGGGATGTCAAATGGCAGCCGGTTGCATTCAGCGATGGCTGCGGTCAGAAAGATGAGGAAGCCGAGCAGTTGCGGGATCACAAACCAGACCCCCTGCTGTGCCTCTACGATCCGGGTCATACTCAGGGAGCCGACCGTCATGACAACCCCAAGGATCGAGACCACGAGGGGGACCTCGTAGCTTACCGCCTGCGCCGCCGAGCGGACCGCGCCGAGGACTGAATACTTGTTGTTAGAGCTCCAGCCGGCCATGATGATTCCCACCACCGTCAGGGAGGAGATAGAAATGTAGAAGAGCACACCGATGTTCAGATCGCTGACGATGAGGCCCGGACCAAACGGGATGATGACATAGGCGGCAAACCCGGCCGCAAAGACCACCATGGGCGCCAGGGCAAACACAAGCCGGTCAGCCCCCTCCGGAACGATATCCTCCTTAATGAGGAGCTTGATTCCATCGGCGATACTCTGGGCCCAGCCATGCCAGCCACCGACGCGCATCGGCCCAAAGCGAACCTGGATGTGGGCGCTGATCTTCCGCTCCCACCAGACCATGAACATGACGGAGACGGCAACGAAAATGAGAACGGCCGTGGCCACCATCACCATCACGATCAACTGGGGGACGAACAAGGGTACCCCCCTGGTCTCAAAAATGCTGTAGAAGCTCTCCGTCAAACCTTCCATACTTACACTGGTTCCAAGTTTTGGATTTAGGGTTTCGTAACTCGAAACTCGAAACTGTTTTTCTAGCGATCTACCTCGCCCAGCACGATGTCGATGCTCCCCAGGATGGCCACGATATCAGCGACGAGGCAGCCTCGACCAATTATGGGAAGTACACTCAAATTGACAAAGGCCGGGGAGCGAACCTTGTACCGGTACGGTTTCTCGGAGCCGTCTGAAACGAGGTAGAATCCAAGTTCGCCCCTGGGCGACTCCACCCTGGTATAGATGTCTCCGACTGGCGGCTTCAGCTTTTTCGGCACCTTCCCGATAATCTCACCGGACGGCAGCCCCTGAAGGGCCTGCTCAACGATCTTTACGCTCTCGTCCATCTCGATGCGTCTGACCATATATCGGTCCCAGACGTCTCCGGAGGTTCCCACCGGGATGTCGAACTCGAAGCGATCGTAAATGGAGTACGGATCGTTCCGGCGTAGATCCCACTTGATCCCGGAGGCACGGAGCATCGGCCCGCTGATGGCGTAATCGATGGCGGTCTTTGCATCGAGTTTTCCGAGGCCCTGTACCCGCTTCTGGAAGATGATGTTGTCACTCATCAGCGCGTCGTACTCTGGCAGACGCGGTTTAAACCATTCCAGAAATGCCTTGCAATCGGTCAGGAAGGAATCGGGAAAGTCTAACGGCATCCCTCCGATCCGGTAGAAAGCGTAGTTCAACCGCTGCCCCGAAACAGACTCGAAGAGATCCAGGATCTTCTCCCGCTCCCGGAAGGCGTACATGAAAATCGTAAAGTTGCCCAGGTCAAGGCCTAACGTCCCCAACCAGATCAGGTGACTGGCGATCCGTTGCAACTCCCCCAGGATCACCCGCATATACTCGGCTCGCTCCGGCACAGCAAGCCCGATGAGCCTTTCCACCGTCAATACATAGCCGAAGTTGTTATACATGGAGGCGAGATAGTCCAGTCGATCGGTATACGGGATGATCTGGGTGTAGGTGCGGTTCTCGCCGATCTTTTCATGGCAGCGATGCAAGTAGCCGATGTACGGGATGACCTCGGTCACGACCTCACCATCCAGCTTCAACAAGAGGCGGAGCACGCCGTGCGTGCTGGGGTGCTGCGGCCCCATGTTGACGTACATCTCCTCCATCGTCTCCTGGGTCTGTTCAGCGATCTCCATCTCTTGCGGACTCATCTGCCTGCCTCAACTGAAAACGTCACTAGACCGGCTCGTACGGAACCAGCCGTTCGTCTTGATAATCTTTACGCAACGGATATCCCACCCAGTCCTCAGAGGTCAGGATCCGCCGGAGATCAGGATGACCATCGAAGCGGATCCCCATCATGTCGAAGGCCTCCCGTTCATGCCAGTCTGCTGTGCCCCACAGCGACACCACGCTCCGGATGATCGGATCCTCCCGCGGAATCCGTACCCTCACCAGGACCTTCGTTGGTTGCGACAGGGAGGAGATGTTGTAAACCACTTCGAGCTCGCCGCTTGCAAGTCTATCCACAGCGCTCAGGCAGTTCAGGTAGTCGAACCCCATCCCCTTGATCGCGATGAGAATCTCGTAGTTCTTCTCCTGATGGATATCCATTCGGGCCTCGACACCCTTGACCTCTGAAGCCTTGACGGCGTCGCCGAACTGCGACTTGATGGCTTCAGTGACCTCATCCGGCGTCATCAGACCCACTCCAGAGCGCCCTTCCGCCAGGCGTAGGCGAAACCGACCAGCAGAATGGCGATAAAGAGCATCATCTCCACAAAAGCAAACATCCCCAGCCTCCGGAAGACCACTGCCCAAGGAAGCAGGTAGATTGTTTCTACCGCGAAGATCACGTAGACCAAGGCATACAGGTAGTATCGGACGTGAATACGGATCCAGGATGCACCGACCGGGTCCTCCCCGCATTCATACGTGGTCAACTTTTCGCGTTGAGGATTACTTGGCCGAAGCAGTCGGGAAACTACGTCAACATTCAGTACAACGAAGAGCAGCCCGACGACCAGAAACACTCCTACAACTGCATAATCTGCTGCCATCTCACCACCTAGCGTTCGAAGTGCGCGTCCGATATGGACGAGGCATGCGTTACGGTCTGGCCTCGTGAAGGGGATCGCCGGGGCCTTAAGTTAACGGCGACAAAAAAAATGCCCCGCGCAGGGCATCCTGAAGAGCTTGCCGACTGTTCGCTGCAGGGCCTTCTGAGATTCCACGATTAAGTTCGTGAAACTTTTAGCATATCCTCCTTCACAATGTCAAGGGGAAAAGCGCATAATTAACGCGCTGTTCCCGCTGGCTTCGGCGGTGCTGGCGCCTTGTCAAAGCTCCTGATGAGGGCCACCAGATCCTTGATCTCGCGCTCGGGCAGCTCTAGCCCATACGCGGGCATTACCGACTTACGACCCTGTTTGATCGCTATCAGGAAGTCGTCATCGGATCGTGTTTGCATATAGGCCGAATCGGAAAAGTTTGGCATCTTGAGCCAGGAAAGCTTTGCCCTCCATCCATCGCCTTTCCCGCTTGCACCGTGACATGAGGCACACCTAAGGCCGTAGCGCGACTGAGGGCTTGACGTGCCTTGGCTCTCAGCCCCAAACACAGGAGAAGCCTCCACAACGAGCACCATCAATACCACCAAAAACCACTGGTAGCGGAGTCGTGACAGACAATCGGTAAGCAACATAACAACCCTCCTTGAGTTAGAGTGAGTGGTTATGAAACGTTAGCGACAGCGCAGTATAGCCAGGGCATCCTTTGCCGCCAGAAGGGTCGTTTCAATGTCCCCGGTGGCGTGGGCATCGGAAAGAAAGGCTGCCTCGAACTGGGAGGGCGCAAGATAGACTCCCCGTTCAAGCATGGCCCAGAAGAAATCGGCGTAGCGGTCGGTGTCCGCAGCCAGAGCCGTCTGATAGTCGATGACAGGCTCCTCAGCGAAGAAGGCGGTACACATCGAGCCAACCCGTTGACACTGCAGCGGAATCTGTTCCTTTGCCGCCAGCTCCCGCAGCCCCGCTTCCAATTGCTTCCCTTTCGCCTCAAGCCGCTCGTAAAATCCTGGCTCGTCGAGGAGGCGAAGGGTTTCGATGCCGGCCCTCATAGCGAGGGGGTTACCGGAGAGGGTCCCGGCCTGATAGACGGGCCCCAGGGGGGAGACCTGCTCCATGATACTACGCGAACCGCCGTACGCGCCCACCGGCAGGCCGCCGCCGATGATCTTCCCAAGACAGGTCAGATCCGGCCGAATATCGTAGAGGGCCTGAGCCCCACCTTTCCCCAGCCGGAATCCGGTCATCACCTCGTCGAAGATCAGCAGTGAGCCGTGGGCGGCTGTGATCTCTCGTAACGCCGCGAGAAACCCCGGCCTCGGCGGAACAACCCCCATGTTACCTGCAACAGGCTCCACAATCACGCAGGCGATCTCTTTGCCGACGGACCGGAAAGCCGCCTGTATAGCATCGCCATCATTGTAGGGCAGCGTGATCGTCAGGCGGGCGAGGTGAGAAGGGACGCCAAGGCTGTCCGGCACGCCAAAGGTCATGGCGCCAGAGCCGGCCTTGACCAGAAGGCTATCGGCGTGCCCATGGTAGCATCCCTCAAACTTGACGATCCGGTCGCGTCCCGTAACACCACGAGCCAGCCGAATGGCGCTCATGGTCGCCTCGGTCCCAGAGTTCACAAACCGGACCAGCTCGATCGAGGGGATCGCCTCGACCACCATTCTGGCCAGCACCGTCTCCCATGGGGTCGGCGCCCCATAGCTCACCCCAAGCGAGGCCGCCTCCTGGATCGCCTTCACGACAGCTGGGTGGGCATGGCCGACGATCATCGGCCCCCAGGAGCCGACATAGTCGATGTAGCTATTCCCATCGACGTCGTAGAGGCGACAGCCACTGGCTCGCTCGATCACCACCGGCTGCCCGCCTACAGCCTTAAACGCCCGCACCGGACTGTTCACGCCTCCGGGCAGGAGACGCGTGGCCTCCTCAAAGAGCGCCTTCGAGCGAGGGCCTGTCTGCGTGCGACGCACAGGCAGGCCGGTCACGGTCTATTCTCCAGCAGGCGCGCCGCCTCCTTTGCGGCATAGGTCAGGATCAGGTCAGCGCCGGCCCGCTTGATCGACGTCAGCGTCTCCATTAGAACCCGCTCTTCATCGATCCACCCGAGTCGCCCGGCCGCCTTCAGCATCGCGTACTCGCCGCTCACATGATAGGCCGCGATCGGCCCGCCAAACTCCTGCTTCACCCGCCATATGATATCCAGGTACGGCAAGGCCGGCTTCACCATCACGATATCCGCTCCCTCCTCCAGGTCAAGCCCCACCTCCCGAAGCGCCTCGTCACTGTTGGCCGGGTCCATCTGGTAGGTGCGGCGATCGCCGAATTGGGGGGCTGCGGCAGCCGCCTCGCGGAACGGACCGTAGAAGGCGCTGGCATACTTGGCCGAATAGGCCATGATCGGCGTATCCTCGAACCCCTCCTCGTCAAGGGCCTCTCGGATAGCTGACACTCGGCCATCCATCATGTCGGAGGGCGCCACCACATCGGCGCCGGCCTCGGCATGGGAAAGCGCCGTTCTGGCCAGCAACTCCAGCGTGGGATCGTTCTTGACCTGACCCCGCTCCACGACCCCGCAGTGGCCGTGACTGGTATATTCGCATAAACAGACGTCCGTCATCACCAGCAGGTCGGACACAGTGTCCTTGACTGCCCGCACCGCCTGTTGGACGACCCCATCCTCAGCGTAGGCCTCGGAACCAACGGCGTCTTTCGCAGCCGGGAGGCCAAACAGGATGATCCCGGGGATACCCATCGCAGCTATCTCTTTCGCCTCCTTGGCCAGTTCATCTACAGAAAGATGGAAACAGCCTGGCATCGAAGAGATCTCCTGACGCACGCCACGACCGTGAACGACAAAGAGTGGCTGAATTAGATCGTCGAGGCGCAGGTGAGTTTCTCGTACCAACCGACGAAGGGTCTCATTTTGGCGCAGACGCCGCGGCCGAAATACTGGGTAGTACATAGCTCCCCCTCGAAGGCGCTACTATGGGCCTGTCCCCGCGTAGGCGGGGAACGGTCGCCTTCTTCTGCAAATTATTCTACCCGTACCACCCATATCGGTCAACTGCCTTCAGCGCCGCAGGTACTGGGCTCCTCGCTCTGCAGGTGGAGGGGTCCCGCCGGTCAGCAGCTCGAAGAAGAACTCGACGCTGTTCTCAGACCCCCTGACCCCTGGCACCTCCGAACGGTTGAGGAAATGAAGCCCCACCATCCAGCAGCAGGTGGCGTAGGTCGCGACTACATTGTTCTCCAGGCTTTTATCTCGCCTGGGATCAAGGCGCCCGAGGTAGTGGAGGGCAACGTTCTTGAGCGGCGTGAGGAGAAGCCGACCAATGATGCCCGAGGTCTCCCGACTACTAAATGGACTGTCATTGGGCTGCCCGGCCGTCTCCCCACCGCGGATGAAGCTATGGGCTAGTTCTATCCGCCCATACTCCGGATAAGCGACCCGCACACCGGCCTCGATCCCATCCACCCGATTCCTTTCGGTGTTGATGGCAGTGACCCCATAGAAGGTCAGATCCCGCAAGGGAGAGGCGCGGAGGTCGGCCACCAGGTTTGAGAGGCGACGCTCCCGCACCCGCGAGAACCCATTATTCAAGGACTTGGCGGTCACCTCACGGACCGCCTGATCGATCCGTTCCGGTGTCAGCGCATTCAGAAAAAGATTGGAAAAGGTTCGTGTTTGGGGATTCACGTTGATACTCTGGCTGAGTGAAAAGGAGAGAAATTCATGGGTCCGGATAGAACCATCATCCTCTTTGAGCTTGGCCAGCAGGCGGTTCGTGAGAGAATAGGTCACCCTGTTCTGCGGACTGATAAAATCGACGTTGTCGAACTGCGGGATCTTCTGCTGACCCCCAGCATTGATGAACCAGTAGCTGATGCGCGGCTCGAGGAGGTGAACGAGCCGATTAACCGATGTGCCGCCGACATCAAACCCGCGGAAGAATCTGGCCTGAAGCTCGTTTCGAGCCTCAAACAGTTCCCGGCTCGTGCCGCCCGCTGCCCCCCCATTTGTGCGTTTCGTGTACGCGGTCTCCCGAAAGCCGACCGAGGGCGTCATGGTGGCCCATGGCAGCAGGCGCCACGGGAGCGAGAGCTTCGGAAACAGATCGGCACGGCCGCTGTCAGGAGTCTCTTTTCGCTGCAGATAGGCCCCGGAAAGCTGCGTCTCCAGGAGGACCGGTGAACCGAACAGATGCTGCGGAAAGGCGGAAAAGCTGAGTGCGGGCAGCCGAGTCAGACGACTGTCGTTGGTGCTTGGCTCAAGGGTGCGGCTATCGTCGAACAGGAACTGCAGGCCATAATTTGGCCACATCTGCGTGAGGAAGACTCGCGAGTTGGTGAGGTTCGCGGTCCTCAGATCAGACGGGGTCTCGGCAAACCTTTGTTGAACATGCCGGTCGCTCGTATAATTGATGTCGCCCTTCAAGCTCAACTCCGGATTCCATTGCTGATCGTGGCGGGCAGTGATGGTAGCTCGCACCTCGCTCTGCGCATCACTCCGCCGATCCTGGATCACCCGGCCCTCCACGAAGCCACCCGCCTCCGGCCCCAGGATGTACCTGTAGGTGGCCTGGCCCTCAACGCCCTGTTTGGTCCGGTAGACTCCGGTCAGGGTCAGATCCTGAGACTCATCGATAGCCCAGAAGAACGGCTGCCTAAAGGTGGCCCCTGACAAACTGCTGGTGCCAATCTTGGGGATAAGAAGGCCGGTACGCCGTGGGCCGACAGGGTAGACGAGGTACGGGGTGTAAAGGGACGGGAGACCCCGAATCCAGAACGACGCTGACTTGGCCTCAAGATACTCGTCCTGTTCGATCACCGCCTCTTTCGCCCGGATCTCCCAATCGACACCGCCGGACTCGGGTTGGCAGATACTGCAGGTGGTGAAGCTGCCATCGATCAGCCGATACCTGCGATCCCCTTCCTTGTGGATCTCGACGCCTTGAAAGGTGGTCGCTGGGGGAATCGCCCCTTTGGCCTGATACATGACACCCGTATTGGTGCGGTAGTGGTATTCCAGTCGATCGCCATTCAGACGGCTTGCCCCATCGATGAGCTGAACCCGCCCCTTGGCCCGGATGACCTCCTGGGCCTGATCCAGCTCAACCTCATCGGCATTGAGGATGCGATTCTCCATATGGATTCGGACGTCACCTCTCGCGATGGTGAGCTTGTCGCTCTCGCGGCGTTCCATCTCATTCGCCTCGATCCGAACGGTCGACTTGAGTTCATTGAGCTTATCAAGGAGGCCACGGGATCCTGTGTCCTGAGCCGAAGCCACAGGCACGAAGCAAAGGAGAGTAAGGACGTAGAGTACCGATAAGACAGGTAAGAGGCGGCGTGGCATCGACAGAGACCTCATGAGGGACCTCAACAGACCTTCTAAAGACACGACTTGCCCTTGTCCGAACCGTGGCGCCGCAGGCGGTGTGTCTACAGGATCAGCCTGACCGAAGGTGCCTTTGCCTTATATCAGAGCGCCGTACCAAAGGCAAGGAGTTTTGCACTGACGTTACCGTGCCCTCATAATCACCGCGCTGATTCGGTCGATACCGACAAAGGCATCAAAAAAATCCCTCTTTGAAAGTTTCGAGATATGAACCAGATGTTCACCGACCACAACCACTGTCCCCTCTATTTCCTCACTGGACTCCAGCCGCAACACCACCCGTTTGCCGATAGAATCCGTCAGGATGGCCTTCATCGTTGCCGCAGGCTTCAGATCGTACACGACCTCCGCTGCCGACGCGATCGGGGCGGAAATCACCATGAGCCCCACCATGAGCATTGCGGCAAATACAATTCTTTGCACCTTCATAACCCTAACCTCCTCGTGATAGGTTTTTAACAACCGCTCTCACCCTCTCAGTAGGGCGACGATTTATTGGGCAGCGCGAACTCACTCTTGCAGCTTCTGTCTCTATAGGCATCTGCGGTCACGAGGAAGCGAGTAGGCTGGCCGGACGGATCGCCCCCTTTCCAAACCGCGCATGGATACGATCTACGGCCTCCGTCAACCGGCGCTGCTTGGCGCCGGCAGGATTGATCTCCAACGAGAGTTGCTGCCCCGATCCCATGAGATCGGACAGTCTCGAGGCCGTCACCCCCAGGAGACGCACCTTGCGGCCCGAGAAGGGAAGTCGCTCCAGCAGCATCAGCGCCGTCCGATAGATGTCCTGAGATTGATCGGTGGGCTCCGAGAGCGAGACCGATCTGGTCTGGGTCTGGAAGGTCTCGTCCCGCAGTTTCAGGGTGAGTGCGCCGGCCTGGATGGCCTCCACCCGCAAGCGCCGAGCCACCCCCTCCGATAGGGCCAGCACCGTCTGCCGGATCCGGACGGGATCGGCCGTATCCTCTGGAAACGTGGTCTCCGCTCCCACCGACTGGGCGGGCTCCTCCGGGATCACCTCCCGCACATCGATCCCTTGGGCCAGATCCCACAGGTGCGCGCCAAGCGGCCCTAAGGCGGCCGCCAACTCGAGCTGAGGTCGAGCCGCCAGCTCACCGATGGTCATAAGCCCCATCTGCCGCAAGCGTCCGGCGGTCTTCGGCCCCACGCCCCAGAGCCGCTCAATCGGAAGCGGCTGGAGGAAGTGGGCCGCTTGCCCTGGTGGGACGACTACGAAGCCGTTTGGTTTCCGCAGGTCGGAGGCGACCTTGGCAACGAACTTGTTCGTGGCGATGCCGACGGAGGCTCTGAGTTCCGTCTCGGTAAGGATCTCTGCCTGGATCCGCCGTCCGATGGCCTCTGCGGAGCCGAAGAGACGGAGACTTCCAGTCACATCCAGGAAGGCCTCATCCAGGCTGAGCGGCTCCACGAGGTCGGTGTAGCGGCCAAAGATCTGGAAGATTTGAGCGGAGACCGCCTGATAGTGCGACATCCGAACAGGGAGGAAGACCCCCTCCGGACATCGCCGGTAGGCTTGGCTGATCGGCAGGGCCGAGTGGATACCGAACGTCCGGGCTTCATAAGAGGCGGCGGATACGACCCCGCGGCCTCTCCCGCCGTGGGGATCGGCCCCCACGATCACGGGACGCCCGCGACAGGCCGGGTGATCGCGCTGCTCCACAGAGGCGTAGAAGGCGTCCATGTCGATGTGGAGGATCCACCTCTGTTCGCATGACCGACCGCCACTCGTCTGTATGGGCCTCAGTCCTCTCTGCGACGGCACACCGCCTCGCTCGGTATCCCGTCGCCATCTCCGTCCAAGCTGCTGACTGCCGTTAAGGCTCCCTTGCTCCCTTTAGCTGTTCACCGCATCCTTCAGGGTCTTTCCCGGCTTGAAACGTGGCACCCGAGATGCCTTGATCGCGATCGGCTCCCCGGTCTGCGGATTACGGCCGGTCCGGGCGGCTCGACTCGCCACACTGAAGGTCCCGAATCCCACAATCGCCACATCCTGCCCATTTTTTAAGCTGTTGGTGATGCTGTCGATGCAACTGCGAAGTGCGGTGTCAGCGATGGCCTTACTGATACCGGCATCCTGGGCCATCTGCTCTGCGAGTTCGGTCTTAGTCATGTCTTCCTCCCGTTGTAGACGATAGTAAACGCGCCGACCTGGATCAGGTCAGACAATGGGGGAACCCACGATGCCATAGGACACAGCGATCGCAGATGTTCCCTGTAAGCAGGCAAGGGGAGGCATGCATCGCAGACGTGAAAGCCTCCTGAGATCGTACCCCTAGCCTAGATCGGCAGCAGCGTATCACGAGCCGACAGCCCTGTCGAGACCGACGCCCTGATCCGGTCCGGAAGGCGCGACCTCGACTTCGCTTCCTCGGCCTCATTGCGAGAGCGCTGGACGTATGAACAGTGTACGTAGAACCTCTTGAAATATCAGTAAGTTGACGGAAGCCCTTTAAGGAATCTGTCGCTTATTCTTCTTTCACCTGTATCGCCTCTACCCTCACGAGAGCGACGCCTTTGTCGTGAAATTCAAGTCTCTTGGCGGCGCCCATGCTGAGGTCGATGATCCTCTCTCCTGACCTGGCATTGTGCACGCTCGGGAAAGGCCCACGGTCATTTACCCTCACGATTATGGATTTCTTGTTTTCAAGATTTGTCACCTTCACAAATGTGGGGATAGGCAGATATTTATGTGCCGCTGAAAGGCCGTTGGGATTGAACGCTTCTCCGTTTGCGGTCATTCTTCCGCTCTCATAGCCATACCACGATGCCAAGCCCTCTTCCCTGTAATCCTTCGCCTTCGCTGGCGACATAGGAACGTACCGCCTTCCTGCGACTACATAGGGTGCGGCTTTTATCCTGCCCTGTAGTATCGCCTCTTTGACCGGAAGACCATCGATGCTCTCGATTTCCTCGTGGGTCAACGCCCATTCGATGGGTGCTTTGACAACTTCGTAGGTATATTCACCGATTGTTAAGATTACTTTTGTAGTGCCTTTGGCAACCACATAGGTTGTTTTGACGATCCATACGCCCCCCTGAACTACATTTTTGACTGCATAATAAGGTGCCGTGATCACCGAGCAGCCGCTTGAAGCTGCTGCCGCTGAACAAGCAAAGACTATCACGAGCCGCCGCATATGCATTCCGTCAGTTCTTAGACTTCGCGCCTCTGTGGTCCCATGAGGGCACGGGTTCATTACCCGCCCATAGTCCTCGCTTCACAACCTTCGTCTCGGCTTCTCTGCACCGCATAGAGCAGCGATCCCTTGGGCACTTATGCAATCATGGTACCCTATGAGCCTGTCCGACAAACCTTATGCTCATGCACGCGCACTTCAGTCTGGCGATCACCCGCCTCCTAGCGTAGCATAGCCCTACACCATTCACGCATGGAGGGCGAGTATGAGCTATCACTTTCTGCCATATGCACAGGATCAGATGCACCTGGATGGAGCGGAAGCTGCTGACCCGTCTCGGGCAGGCTATCTACAAGTTGCGCAGCTGCACCATCGAACCGGTCTTTGGGCAGATGAGCATGCGAGGCTTGACCCGGTTCTGGCTGCGGGGCCTTCAGCAGGTCCAGGGGGAGTGGTCGCTGTGGTGCAGCACCCATAATCTGCTCAAGCTCTGGCGCGCGGGCTTCGTGCCGGCGAGGGTTCGAGCACTGGCGAGCGGATAATGGAGACCCGCAGACCGCTCTTGCCGTCGGCGCGCGGTCTACTCCAACGCTCTGACGCCCCATGTCCCGGCAGGTGACCACACTTGTACCCATCACGTCGATCACATCTCAGCCGTTAGCTGATGGTTTGCAGGACAGGCTCTTGGGTTCCCCAATATGCTTGTGCATGCTTCTTGATGTCTGGTAGTCTACAATGATCGCGACAAACAGCATATTGTCCCCACACTTTGTACATTGGAGTGGGTTTACAAAGGGCTTGACGGGGTATTTTATGAGGCAACTGACTATTTCAAACCGATACTGAAACAGTTGGAAAAGGACGTAGCAATAACTCTCTGAATTATGTAGTGGTATAAACAATGACTCTCAGACAAAAAATCATACTGCTCGGTCTTCTTTCGATATTCGGGATATCACTTACCCTCTGGGGCCAGTATGCGGAATACACCCTCCAGCTCCGTAAAGTGGAAGCGATCTCGCATGATGTACGGGTGATTAAGGCATATTCTATTGTGATTCACGAATTGCAGAAGGAGAGGGGAAAATCAAAAATATCCGCGTCGGACGCCAGTAAAGGTGCGGTTATTACGCAACGTGCCGCAACGGATAAGGTGCTCTCAATGCAGAGCCAGTTTATCAGGGGGACCTTCTTTGCTTGGCATAAGCTTGAACGCGCGAGAAGAGCTTTCGATAGCGGCACCCACAAACCCTCGGATCTCATGGATACGTATTCTTTGTTGATAGGGGATATCCTGGACGAAATGAAACGAATCACAAGGCAGCATGATTCCGCCTCGGCAAAAAACGAGATTTTGGCCCACCACTATCTTGTCGGTACAAAGGAATATATGGGGTTGATGCGGGCAACAACAGGACGATGGCTAGAAATCGTCGGCGAAGACGACAACCTACATCACAACCTTGTACAGATCAACGCTCTATATGGAGAAGAACTCCGCAAATTCCAAATTGAGGCTTCTCCGGATTTGAGGAAAGCATATGGTGAAATGATCTCTGCACCTGAAATCCAGTCGACTTTAAAGGAGATCTCCCAGGCTGTACAAACAGGGAAAAAACCATCCCGCATTACGACACAAATGTGGTGGTCTATGGCAACTTCCGTTATGGACGGGCTTAAAAACGTCGAAGAGAGATCGCTGGAAGATATCGTAAGCAAAGCGACTGCCAGAATTGAAGAGCTGAGGGGGTCCATACGACTGGGAATTTTAGTGGCTTTGGCGATCGGCGCCGTAATAATAATTATTACAATATCGATTATTGTCGGTCTATTGCGAGCCCTTGGAAACATACTGAGGAGCATCGATTTAATTTCAACAACTATGGATTTCAGTGAGCGTATTCCAGCCAACTCGGATGATGAGATAGGTCGTATTTCAACAGGCTTCAACCATCTGTTGGAGGTTGCACAGAGATTGCTGGCGGAGAAGGATTATCTGGCTTCGACTGACACACTCACCGGTGCTTATAACAGATTGCAGTTCAATAGGGTTCTCCTTGAGGAGATTGACCGAAAGCGAAGAAATCTAACAGAAATGTCCCTTATACTGTTCGATATCGATCATTTCAAGCTCATTAATGATTCCTTCGGCCATGATGTCGGGGACGAAGTGCTAAAAACTTTGTCTCGGCTGGTCTCCGGCTCCATACGTGTTATTGATATATTTGTTCGTTTTGGAGGGGAAGAGTTTATCGTGCTGTTAAGGGATGACGGGCTTGAAAGAGCCGAGGCAGTTGCGGAAAAACTAAGAACAGTTATTGAGGCAAATGAGTTCCCATCTGCAGGTAAAGTCACCTGCAGTTTCGGGGTCACCTCTTGGGCTGACAATGACACAAATACCAGTTTTCTCAAGCGGGCTGACGAAGCCCTTTACTCTGCCAAGGAGGAAGGTCGTAACAGAATCTGTTCCAGGGAAGCAAAAGAGAAGAAGAAAGTTCTGGCCCCTCCGGGGAAAAACAGAGCAGTCGATAAGTGAGTTTCTCAAGCCTTATACGGTATGGTGCAGTGCTACGCCCACCTCTCCCCGAATCACAAACGGCGAGCGCTCAGGCGTTTGGTTTCCTACCGAACTGGTACCAGAACTAGTGCCAGCGGAAAAATCCCCTTTGGATGTGTGGGGGGGTGATGCGGCCAGACTGTTGAAAGAAGTGGTGCCGGGGGAGGGGGTCGAACCCTCATGGACCGAAGTCCGCGGGATTTTGAGTCCCGTGCGTCTGCCAGTTTCACCACCCCGGCGTCATGTACTTCTACCATATCTCGGCAAGGGTGTCGAGATGCGGAGAGACGGCGGACCGGAACCCCTGGAAAAAAGGCCCTAGCGTTCCGTCAGCTCGGGTTTCAGGACACCGATGCAAGGCAGGTTGCGATAGCGCTGGTTGTCATCGAGATCGTAGCCAACGACATACTTCTCGGAAATTTCAAATCCCCGATCTGTCTGGAGATGGTGATGATAGCCATACTCTTCGAAGAGGGCAGGGAGGGTGACAGCTACTGGACGTACACGCCGTCGGAAAGAATGCACTGGAGCGGATGCCTACCCCGCCAAGATACCGCAATGTTTCATCGATCTCTTGCCGGCGCCTGACTTGGGCGATTGGTTATCGAGCAATAGTCGCGCTGCATTTGACCAAGATAGATCTGCCTGGGACGGGCGATCTTCTGTTCCGGATCGAGAAGCATTTCCTCCCACTGGGCAACCCAACCGGCTGTCCTGGGGATGGCGAATAGCACCGGGAACATGTCCATCGGGAACTTCATGGCCTCGTAAATTAAACCGGTATAAAAATCGATGTTTGGGTAGAGCTTTCGCGCGATAAAGTACTCATCCTCAAGCGCTATTCGCTCCAACTCAAGGGCCACCTCCAGCAAGGGATTTATTCCCGTGACCTCAAAGACCTCTTCGACCAGCCGCTTGATGATCTTGGCTCTGGGATCGTAGTTCTTATACACGCGGTGTCCGAATCCCATCAACCTCACTTCGCCGGCCTTGACCTTCTTGATATGCGCGGCCACCTTGTCCTTCGACCCGATATCCTTCAGCATATGAAGTACGGCCTCATTGGCTCCGCCGTGCAGGGGACCGTAGAGGGCCGCTATGGCTGCAGCCACAGCCGAGTAAGGGTCGACATGAGAGCTGCCGACAGACCTCATGGCATTGCCGCTACAGTTCTGCTCGTGGTCGGCGTGCAGGACAAACAGGAGATCCAAGGCTCTTTCCAACACAGGATGCGGGTGGTATGTTGGCTCTGTAATCCGGAACAGCATACTGAGGAAGTTGCCGGTGAAGCTCAGGCTGTTGTCCGGGTAGGTGTACGGTAGCCCGCGGCTATGTCGATAGGCGTACGCCGCCAGTGTCGGCATCTTGGCAATCAGGCGAATCATCTGCCTGTGGCGGTCCTCCTGATCCATGATATTCTTGGCCTCCGGATAGAAGGTAGAGAGAGCGCCAACCGTCCCCAAGAGGATCCCCATCGGGTGGGCGTCGTAGTGAAAACCATCCATCAACTTCTTGATGTTCTCGTGAACCATGGTATGGTGTGTTATCTGATTGACGAATCCATCCATCTCTTCGCCGCTGGGGAGTTCCCCATAGATAAGGAGGTACGCGGTCTCCAGGTAGGTGCTTTTCTCAGCTAACTGCTCGATGGGATAGCCCCTATGCAGCAAGATCCCCTGTTCACCATCGATAAACGTGATCTGGCTCTTGCAGCAAGCGGTATTAGTAAACGCCGGGTCATAGCTCATCAACCCAAAATCGTCGTCAGAGGTTTTGATCCTCCGAAGATCCATGGCCTTGATCGTCCCGTTTTCGATAGGGATTTCGTACTTCTTCTCGGTTCGGTTGTCGATGACGGTCAAGCTGTCTGCCATGAAGCTCCTCCTCGCGCCGAGCGACCCCTCTCATGCCCTCTTTTTGGCTGTAAAGTCTGGCTTGCGTCTCGCAAGCCAGGTAATTTGCGACAAGCGATATTAGCACAAATCAGGACAGTAGAGTATAGGGTGCCCCACAATTTGATCTTGGCTCTCCTGTTCAAGGTATTACGGGAAGCACTAACTAGATTGCATTCTTGCACAACATCTCAAGCAACTTCCCCCTTTAAAAAAGGGGGATTGAGGGGGATTTGCTGATGGTTCAAATCCCCCCTTACCACCCTTTGCGAAAGGGGGGTAAGCTATTTTATGCTCCGAGTAATAACAGTTGGCGGCCTCTCGGAGGACACAGAGGGCCACTGGTGCGACTACACCGATGAAGGATGATACAGCGATTCTACTTTTGACACATCACGAAGGGCAAAAGTTTTGGCGTCAGTGCGGCTGCTGCCATGGTGGACTGCTCAGCTTACAATCTGAAGCCCTGACAGGAGGGCATAGAGGGCGAAGTTGTAGGGCGTGGGCAGACCCAGTTCGGCCGCCTTTTTGATAATCACGCCATTGAGGGCTTCGCACTCCAAAGGCTTGCTCGCCTCCAGGTCTTGCAGCATCGAGGTCTTGACGTTGTAGCCTTGGGAGAACTGGAGATTCCGCTCCCATACCTCCGCAAAGGCAAGGCGGACCCCTGAGGCGTTCGCCACGGTGACGACCTCTTCCGTCACCTGCCTCGCCAGCTCGAGGGTGTGTGAGTTCTCGATGATCGCCTTGACCGGGCCGCCGACCAGGGTATTGATGGCGTTGAAGGGGGCGTTCCATGCGAGCTTCGTCCACAGGATCTTTTTCATGTCAGGGGAGCCTTCAGCGGGTAGGCCGCATCGGTCGAAGAACGCTTTGAGACTGACAACCCGTTCGCTGACGCCGCCGTCGATCTCTCCGAACACGATCTTCCCGCCCTCCTGGTGGAGGATCACTCCAGGCTCCAGCACGCTCGCCCCGATGTAGGCTACCCCCGCTAAGACCTTCCCTGTTCCAATGAAGGATGAGATCTTTTCCTCGTTGTCGATACCGTTCTGAAGCGACAGGACGAGGGTTTCCTGCCCGACCATTGGGAGTGCCTGGCGAATAGCCGACTCAGTATCGTACGATTTCACGCAAAAGAGGACCAGGTTGACGGGACCAACCTCCGCTGGATCGTCAGTAGCGTCGATGCGGATGGAGAAATCCCCCTTCCCGCTCTTGACCGTAAGGCCCCTCGCCCTGAGCGCCTCCAGGCGCTCGCCGCGGGCGATGAACGTGACATCGACGCCACCCTTGGCCAGCAGGCCGCCAAAGTAACCCCCTACTGCCCCCACCCCCACCACCGCCACCTTCATCCGTTCACCTCTGGTCAAAGGAGTACCAGCCCACTGGATTATGCGCATACTGTAGCGGGTAGGGGCTTGTCTCGTGGAATCCCTAGCCAGTACGGCGCGTTGTTAGGCTGTGCTCAGACAGGCCCTCAATGGTTTTCATAGCGGGTATGAATTATTTCGGCAGCAGGTGTGATCGGTCAAGCTCACGCTCGCCTCCGATCAGAAACAGCTTCGGCGCCGACACCGTCGCCGTCAGGAAATGATGGCCGGCGTCCAACTTCTTATGGAACTCCCGCACCGTATACACTGTCGGGTTCACCTCGCGTCCGAGCTGTTCCTGTGCGCTATGCAGGGCGATGGCGACCTCACTGAAAGTTACGGCACCCACCACCACCACCACATCCACGTCGCTTCCGGCCTTCTCTGTGCCGCGCACCACCGATCCGTGGACAAACGCCACCGTGATCCTGTCGACCAGTCCGGTCAACGCCTCTCGCAAGACTTCCGCCATCCCTGCTGTCTTGATCGCCAGACCCTTCAACTCGGCAAAGACCGGTGACGTCGTATTGGCTCGGTAATGCACCTGGTTCCCGCGTCGCGTCCGCACAAGTAGCCCAGCTTCGACCCAGCGTGCCAGCTCGCGCTGCGCTGCGCCCTGGCCGATCCCGGCCGTGCGTACAATCTGCCGGAGATAAAACGACTGCTCCGGTCGTACGAAGAAGAGCCCCAGCAGCGCCCGTTGCGTCTTGCCGAACAACGCCGTACCGATCGTATGGACTGGACTGACCGTACTCATTATGGGTACGAGTGTACCCAAAATGGATACATCATTCAAGCCTCTTGTGTGCCTGCGTCGATCTCCTCTCCCCAAATCTCCGCCAGCTTCGACTGAATCTTCTTCTCGAAAATCTCCACCAGCTTCTGGCTCGCCTCCACCAACGCCCGCTCTACGCGGTCGGTTCCAGCGCAGGCCAACCCTCAATTCTTCGCGCCAAACAAATAGTGTCTGTCCCTATTTCCTACTCCACGACTGCGGCGACTCTCTTAGGTTTTCCGGAACTTGTCAACGTTCTCCGGGCTTTGTCGTGGCGATACATGCTGGTCAGCATAATTCGAGTAGGGCTGCGCTGGAAACTTCACAGGGGGGATGTTATAGCGCTTGATTTTACTGTTCAAGGTTTTGAGGTCGATTCCAAGTAGGCGCGCCGCCTGCATCTTTTTGCCCCCCGTGTGATCGAGCACCCGGATGAGGTGCAGCCGCTCCATTTCCGCCAGCGAGGCGGGCCCACCCGACACGCCGATCGGAAACTGGATGTTGGGTGGCAGGTCTTCGAGACTAATGACGTCGCCGGAGGAGAGGATCAGCATGCGCTCGATCGTGTTGGCAAGCTCTCGTACATTGCCCGGCCACGGGTAGCCCACGAGCGACGGCATGGCCTCCGGGGAGACGGTCTTGGCCTTATGACCGGTCACCCGGAATTGCCGCAAGAAGTGCTCAATGAGAAGCGGGATGTCATCCTTCCGCTCACGCAAGGACGGCAGCGTCAAACTGACTACGTTCAGCCGATAATAGAGATCCTCACGGAACCGACCTGTCCTCACCTCCTGGGCCAGGTCTTTGTTCGTCGCGGCGATGATACGCACATCCACTCGATGCACACGGATGCCCCCGACCCGCCGCAGCTCCTTGGTGTCGAGCACTTGAAGGAGTTTGGCCTGCATGGCTGGGCTCATCTCCCCCACCTCATCCAACAGGAGGGTACCGCTTCCGGCCACTTCGAAGAGACCCTGCTTGACGCTGGTGGCGCCGGTAAACGCCCCTTTCTCATGCCCGAAGAGCTCGCTTTCCAGGAGCGGATCCTGAAAGCCACTGCAGTTGATGACCAGGAAGGGGCCACCCGCTCGAGGGCTAGCCATATGGATGGCCTTGGCAACCAGGCTCTTGCCGGTTCCGCTCTCCCCCTGGATGAGGACGCTTGCCTCGCTCGGCGCGATGCGCTGCACGGTTGCGAGGAGAGCGGCCATGGCCGGGCTCTGTCCGATCATGATGGGAGCCGACTCGCGCTGGGCGACCATGCGCCGCAGGGCCGTGTTCTCCTCCCGCAGGCGCTTCCTCTCCGCGGCCCGCCGCAGCACCTCCTCCAATTCGGAGAGCTTGAAGGGCTTCGTGAGGTAGTCGTAGGCGCCCAGCTTCATCGCTTTGATGGCGCTGTCCACATCGGGGTGACCGGTCAAGATGACGACCTCCGCCGAGGTCCCGGATTCCCGAATCCGGCGGAGTGCCTCCATCCCACCGATCCCGGGCATCTTGAGGTCGAGGAGGACGACGTCAAACTCACGCGTTCGCAACTGCTCCAGGGCTTCCTCGCCGCTTCCAACACAGGTGACCACGTACCCCGCCCGTGGCAACTCCTTTTCCATGAGCAACCGGATGGGTCGCTCGTCATCGACGACAAGCGCGCGGGTCGCGCCGCTTCGTTCACTCATGTGAAGCATGTTCACCCCTCATCCTTCAAGGCCGGGTTACCCTTCAAGCCTCCCGCTACGCTCAGCCAGCGGCAGACTGACGATGACAACCGTCCCCTTTCCGATCCCCTCGCTTCGCACCTCAATGCTCCCTTTGTGCTGCTCGACGAGGCTCTGGCTAATGGCAAGGCCAAGGCCTGTCCCCTTGCCCACCTCCTTGGTGGTAAAGAACGGATCGAAGACCCTCGGAAGGTTCTCCGGCGAGATCCCGCTACCCGTATCGGACACGAACACATCGAGCCATTCTTGTTTGAAAGCCGGCTCGATGACCTCTCGACGGTGATGGGCATAGATACGAATCTCTCCACCACTCTCGATGGCATCAAGCGCATTTGTCAGAAGGTTGAGCAAGACCTGCTGAAGCATCTGAGCATCGGCCTGGACCACGCTCCCATCTGGGAATGGGACTACGACAACCTGCTGATTTTCGAGGCTGGCTTGCCGCTCCACAAACGATACCGCGTTCAACACCACGTCATAGACATCCACCACGTTGAAGGCGGGCTCGCGCTGCCGCGCGAAATCGAGTAGGCGGCGGACAATCGCCGCTGCGCGGGCCACTTCGTTTTGGATCATAGTGACATACTGCCCCACCTCTGCAAGAGCGGATGGGTCACTGATCTCCCCCGTCTCGACACGCCGCTGGAGGGCCTCGGCAAAGCCGGCTACCGAGGAGAGGGGGTTGTTCAGTTCATGGGCCAGTCCGGCAGCCAATCGACCAAGCGAGGCGAGCTTCTCCTGCCGCACCAGCAACTGCTGCGACTGTTTCAGTTCATCGTACGAGCGCCGTAGCTCCTCGTATAGATTGGCGTTCTCGAGGGCAATGGCCGCCTGAGCGGCCAACGTCATAGCCAAAGCCTCATCCTCTTCGCTGAATTCGTCGGCGCCCAGCTTCTCCGTGACGTAAAGGTTCCCAAAGACTTTCCCCTTTGAGACGACGGGCACGCCCAGGAAGGAGTTCATCGGAGGATGATGAGGTGGGAACCCGTGCGCACGAGGGTCCCCTGTCAGGTTCTTCAGGCGTAGGGGCTTCACCTCCCGAATAAGCACCGCCAGGATCCCCTTCCCCACCGGTGGCGCACCTATGGCCTGCCTGGTGGTCTCGTCGGCGCCGGCCGTGATGAAGCGACTGAGACCGCCCTTACCATCCAAGACGCCGAGGGCCGCGTAGCGAGCGTTCGTCAGCTTGCAGGCCATGTTGGCAATACGCTGCAAGACATCTTCAAGGGAGAGCTTCGCGCTGAGGATCATGCCTGCCTTCACAAGCATCCGAAGCTGGCTCATCTCTCTCTTCTCCATCCTCTCCCTCCCCTCGTAAAAGTCGACGTTGACAGCAGCCTGCAGCGCCTCTATCCTCTCCTCGACAGGTTCAATAGACGCTGGAGGAGGCATGAAACTCATCGAACGAGTCCTCGGCACGCAGGTAGTCTACGCGGGGGCGTACCTTTCAACCGAGCAACAGACGGTCGTCCTGCCGGATGGGCGACAGGCGATCCGGGACATCGTTCGCCCTCCGCACGCAGTCGCGATCGTGCCGATCGATGACGACGGCCGAATCCACCTGGTTCGACAGTATCGGCCGGCCATCCAGCGGGCCATCTACGAGATCCCGGCCGGCATCATCGATCACGGCGAACGCCCGGTCGAAACCGCCCGGCGGGAGTGCGAAGAGGAGATCGGACTTCGCCCGCGCCGACTGCTCAAGCTGTGCGCCTTCTATTCCGCAGTTGGCTTCTCCACCGGCTCCATCCAGCTTTTTCTGGCTCAAGGACTCATAGCCGGCCGGGACCGCCGCCACGATCCTACCGAGTTCCTACAGGCCCGTGCGATCCCGTTCGAACAGGCCTACCGCTGGGTCCTGTCAAATAAGTTTGTAGATGCCAAGAGCATCATCGGCATTCTCTGGGCCAAGCAACGACTTGATCTCTCACCGCTCCCAGATCGCCGACAATCGGCCGGACGCCAGCGTTAACACCGCGTAGCACGCCTCTGTTCGTCACACCACCCATCAAGTCCCCGACGATGGTAAGGCAACGGATACGGGTAAAGTCGGTCCGCTCGCTCCTCGATCGTTGCTGATTTCCCCTTCATTCGCCCGTCCGCACCTACCCACGATAGGTGTAGGACGCGGCCAACCCCTTGAGCGTCTTGTTGTCCGTGATCACGTCGTGCGGGATCAGCAGGTAGGTCCACGGCTTGCCGCCGTTCTTGCCCTCATGCGTCGTGGCGTGTCCGCACCATTCCGCGGCCGCCTTCGCCTTGGCCAGGACCTCGCGGTCCTCCATCTCGTCCGCGCGCTTGGTTTCACAGACGAATTTCGCCGTCTTGGTCTCGACTGCGAAATCGGGCTCATAGGGCGTGTCGCCGGAATGGTAGATCGGAATGTCTCCCTTGGCGGGCTTGAACCACTTGAGCACATCGGAGTCGTTCTCCAGCACAACCGCGAACCGACGCTCCGAATCCGAATCGAACTTCTGGACGCGATAGAGGCATCTCTTGAAGCCGCTGAAGAGCATCTTACGGATGTCCTGCTTCTCGATGACGGGTGCGCGGAAGTCGCGCGCAGCCTCGTTGTCCGGAGCCGAGTAGTTGTTCGGCCGGAGCGTCGTGAATCCCCTGCTCACGTGCGCCTCGTAGGCCGTAGCCTTCTCCTCGTAGTGCTCCTGCATCTGCGCGTGGATCAGGTTCACCAGCCCCTGCTGGTGGTACTGGAGCACGTTGAGGACCTCGTTTTCGTCCTTCAGATAGGAGCGCAAGTGGGCCACGACCTGCCCGACCAGCTTGTAGAGTAGCTCGGCCTGGTCGTCGTAGGAGATGTCGTTGAAGTCGATGAGCCCGCGCACCAAATAGTCCTCCGGCTTCTCCTCGGGGACGATACCGGTCCCGCTCATCAGGCGGTGCTGTTCGCGACGGTGCAACTCCTGGATCAGGATCTCGTTCTCCACGGGCTGGTAGTTCACCCGCGAAAGGTCCAGCGTGAACTCGCGATAGCCCCGTGTCACATCGCCCACTGGCTGGATCGTGATCCTGGGGATATCGATGGACAGTTCGACGTATTGCGTCGTCATGACCGCGACAACTCGATCGACGTCCACCTTCTCCGCCACGCCCTCGATCTCCCGCTGGGCTGGCGTGATGAGCGTCTTGACCTTCTCGACAATCTGCTCATGGATTTCGGGCTTGGTGAGGTCGGCCGAGCGCGGCAGGCGCTCGAACTCCCGGATGACCTCCAGCGTGGCCCTCGCCGCCTCCTGCTCCTTAGGCGACTCGAATAGGAGCTTCTGCTGCTCGCCTGCCTTGCCGAAAGGAGACACGAGTTCGGCGATCCGCCTGACGATCTCCGGCTCTGCCACCACGATCTTGGATCGTTCGTCGCTGACGTAGACGACCCTCAGACCGCCCCGGATGATGGACTCGGGGCTGTTGGCGTAGTCCACGATCTCCTGGAACTTGTCGTGCGACACGATGGTCAGGCGGTCCACCGCGCCGATGCCGGTGCGCTTTCCGTAGGGCAGGCGCAAGCCCCGGCCGATGGACTGCTCCACGAGCGTCCTCGAGTTCGCCGCCCGTAGCGGGACGATCGTGTAAAGGTTCGTAACGTCCCAGCCTTCCTTGAGCATGTTCACGTGGACCACGATCTCCGTGGGGTTGTCGGGCTTCTCCACGTGGATCAGTTGCTCGACCGTGTCGTCGCGCTCTTCTCCTCTGAGGGCGGAATGTACCGTAATGACCTTGCCCTTGTAGCGGCCCTCGAAGAAGGTGTCGTCCTCCATCAGCTTCACCAGGGCGTTGGCGTGGTCCGTGTCCTTGGCGATCACGAGCATGAAGGGCTTTACAATGGGCACGCCGTTTTCGCGGGCGTAGACCTCCAGCTCGAGCTTGGTGTTCTCATGGATGCGGACGCCGTCCCCAAGCTTGAGGCGTTCTAGCCCGCCCTCGTCGTAGTTGCGGATGTCGAAGTTCTCGCGCGTGGCAACGGCGGGTTCCTTGACGAAGCCGTCCTCCATCGCGTCCGACAGGGGGTAGCTGTAGATCACGTTCTTGAACGGCTCCGATCCGCCGCCGCGCTCTATCTGCGGCGTGGCGGTGAGCTCCAGACCCAGGATGGGCTTGAGCTCGTTGATGGCCTTCATGCCCGCCGACGCCCGGTAGCGGTGCGACTCGTCCATGAGGAGCACGAGGTCGTCCAGCTTCGAGAGGCATTCGAAATAGCTCTGGCCGATGTACTCTTGCAGGCGGCGGAACTTCGGGACGTTCGTCTTGACCGCGCCCTTGGGCGTCTCGATGCTCGTGATCTTGCCGATGTTGAAGATATTGACGTGAACGCTCTTGTCGCCAAAGAGATCTCGACTCCGCACGCCGCGCCCGCTCTCGTAGTTATCGCCGGTAATGATCTCCGGTGGCTCGACCGCGAACTCGGCGATTCCCTGGAAGACGTACTTCGGCGTGTTGGGCGTAAAGTCCGCGATCAGCTTGTTGTAGATGGTCAGGTTCGGGGCGAGGACGAAGAAGTGACGGATACCCTCGGCCTTATGGAGATAGGCGATGAACGCGCCCATGAGCCGCGTCTTGCCCACGCCGGTCGCCAGGGCAAAGCA
Organism: Candidatus Methylomirabilis limnetica; assembly: GCF_003044035.1. Taxonomy (NCBI): domain Bacteria; phylum Methylomirabilota (SeqCode); class Methylomirabilia (SeqCode); order Methylomirabilales (SeqCode); family Methylomirabilaceae (SeqCode); genus Methylomirabilis (SeqCode); species Candidatus Methylomirabilis limnetica. Next base: position 75,147 of record NZ_NVQC01000009.1, on the reverse strand, counting down.
GAGGGACGGGAAGTCCCGCTCGAAATCCGTGACCGTCGAGAATTCCGACCGGACTGCCTTGATCGCCTGGGCCACGTCCGCGCCCTTTTCCAGGGAGATGATATCGCAGATTCGCGCCAGGATTTCGAGCGAGATCCGCTGCGGCGAGCGGAGGCTCAATCGGTTGGCAATAGTGTTCACAGCCGGGTTCATTGCGCGTCTCCGTGCTTCTTGGGAGCGGTGAGCGCGCGTACTTCACGCCGCAATTCCGCTCGGAGCTCGGCCTCAGTTGGCCGGTAATGGGTCCATGAGGGATTCGGATGCAGTATCCCGGGTCTCCATCTCATGGCGGCGCGCACCTCTGATCCGCCGAACGCGAGTGCGCCCAAATCCGCGGGAGGCGATTTCCGACGCAGTGCGTCGGAAATCTGCGGCATGGAGAATTTCCGAGGCAGCGCGTCAGAGATTAAGGCGGGATATTCCCCATAAAACCGGCGGAACAGTTCGAGATTGTCCACCGAGTAGCCGTTACCATACTCCGCTCGGAGGCGGCTGGAGAGTTCCGCCAGGAGCCGCTCCCCATACGCCGCCTTCGCCTTCCCCTTCTGCTCCTCTTCTACGATTTCCCGACCGACCAACCAGTTGGCCACAACCTGAGTGGTATTGACGGAGCGTGCGACACTTGCACGGGCGGACTCGAGAATCTCTCTGATGCGGCCATACAAGGCGGACGCCGGCTTCGTTTTCACGACCCCATCCCTTCTTCGCCCGTCAGGTCGAACAGCGTGGCTTGGGCATGGTCCCGGCGCTCGGCCTTGGTGCGCGGGTTCTTACCAAAGGGCGGCGCGGCGACATCTGGTTCCTCTTCGGCAGATTTCATGGGCAGGCTTCTGATCTCAAGGCTATAGTCGTCCTTGCCCCATTCGCAGCGGGACAGCACGGTCTTGGGGATTTTCTTGACCGTCAGATTCGGAAACGCATCGAGGTTCTTCACGCGGAACGCGCCGCATAGAACGAGCAGGCTCCGCTCCTCGCCCACCTCGTCTGAGAGCTTCTGGATCTGCTCGCGGGCGAGCGTCTGCGTCGTAACGTAGATGAAGTCCTTCTCGGTCGAGCGGCCGTGCTGCCAGTAGATTGTGTCACTGGGGGCGTAGGCGAACCCCTCCAACTTGCAGATCGCCTCGGTCAGCATGGCGGCGTTATATTTCCGGTTGATGACCCAGTTCTCGAACTGGTCCTTTTCCAGGAGCGACGGGGCAAGGCGGTAATACCGGAAGCCCCCGCCGCCTTTCCAGCCCACGGCCTCGGTGATGCCGCCCTTGTCTTCGCCGTCAACGACCTTCTTCAGACGCGGAATGATGTGCGTGTGGCAGTGCTCGCCGAGCTCCACCATGATCCACCGGCGGCCCATCTTGTGCGCCACCGCGCCGGCAGTGCCGGACCCGGCAAACGAGTCGAGCACCCAGTCGCCGGAGTTGGTTGATAGTTCAAGGATTCGCTTGATGAGGGCTTCGGGCTTCTTACCCTTGGGAAAGTCCACGCCGCCCTCGTTGTGCAGGTTGTTTGACAAGATGTCATCCCACAATGTCGTCAGCGGCTCACCGGCCACATATTCACCATCCACCAGTTTGAGCTTGTCTGCGTAAAAGAGGATTCGTTCGCCGTTCCTGAAGTACATGTCGGAGTGATCTTCTCGCTCCAGCCTCAAGATAGTCTTGGGTTTAAGTTTTGAAGCATCGATCATCTCTCTCGCGGATTCGCTAACCCCTTCATAGTTGGGCCTGGCATTACGAATCACTCTGCGGGCGTTTTGCAGAACGAACGACTCCACTCGCTGCGGCTCATCCTTGATGATCTTCCGGGCGTCTTTGTCAGTGACGCCGAGCGCACTTCCAAATGCCTTTGTAAGCGTGACGATCTCCCAACCCTCGTGATGATCCTCAATGTTGACGATGAACTGCCCGTATCGCGTGTCGCGTTCGCGGCCTGTGAACAGGCGATTCGGCTTCCACGGCGTCTTGTTCTTAGCGTAGATCACGATGTAGTTCGTTGTGTTGACGCACCCTGGGTTGATCGACTTGTGCCCGGTCGCCGAACCCTGCTTGAACGTAACCACGTGAACGCGGTTCGGACGACCAAATATCTCATCCAGCAAGACGATGAGATAGCCTAACTCATTGTCGTCGATATGCACGAACAGCGTGCCGTCACTTGCCAGCAGGCGGTGCAGAATCTCCAAACGGTCACGCATCAGCGTCAGCCAGATCGAGTGTTCCACGCCGTCGTCGTAGTGCTCCATCGCCTGCTGGGTGTTGAACGGCGGGTCGATGTAGATGCACTTGATCTTCCCGGCAAACTCTTGCTCCAGCGCCTTGAGGGCGAGCAAGTTGTCCCCGAAGATGAGCCGATTATCGAAGGTGTCTTTGTCGCTCACCCGAGATGAGGCGTGATAGGACTTCTCCGGGTCCTCGACGAGGATGCGCGGCTCCAGCCTCGGCCGGTTCTCCTTGCCGATCCAGGTCAGCTCCAGCTTGGTCTTATGGTTCGCCATGACGTTCCTTCTCCAGCATGGCCAGCCCGGCCCCCGTAGTCTTGTACCGCTGCATCCGACTTCTCGGCTTGTCGGGAATGGTCGGCTCCAGAAGCCCCGCTTCAATCAGCGGCTTGAGAACGCCTTCGCGAAATTTGGTGCGGTTGGTGCGACCCGCGACCCCCATGATCTCCAGCAAGGCGCGGGCATCGCGGCACCGCTCAAGTACGGCGACTTGGTCCCGACTTGGTCCCGACTTGGTCCCGACTTGGTCCCGACTTGGTCCCGCGACTTGTGCGGACTCGCGTCCAGGCCCCAGCACGTTGACCAGGAAGGTGACCACGGCCGCCCCGGTAATCTCATCGAATGTCGGAGGAGCAAGGCCCGCCTTCCGGCACATCGCAATAACCCGGTTCGTTCCCCGTCCCCACTTCTCGATCAGCCCCGTTCTGTTGAAAACATCCGCAATGATCGGGTTGCGCTGTACAGACAAATGGGGCTTGCTCAGTTTATCTGGTGTAATCCCGGTTGGATAGGTACCCGCGCTCCAAACCTCTACCCGGTCATCGAAGATGGCCAGCGAAACCGCACCGCCCGCGATGGAATAGTCTCGATGAATGAGCGCGTTGACCAGAATCTCGCGCATGGCGTCAATCGGAATGAGCGGCGATTCAACGCGGCGAAGCTGTTCCGGTACGACCTTGGCCGGCATCGGAAAATGGCGCTGGCAGAACAACTCGGCTTCTTCAAGCAATTTGAACGCCGGAGCACGGACTTGACGCTGGTCCATGAATTCCGCCTTGTCGGTGCCCTTGAACCGCGCCATGCGAAGTTCGCACTGCGGATAGTCTGGCATGAACTCCTTGCCGAATAGGACCACGGCGGCCTGCAGAATCTTCCCGTCCCGGCGCAGTTTGAGGCGATCCAGGATATCCGCCAATCGTGATCCCACGGGACCCGCAAGACGGCCCAGAGAGGCTGCGATGTTGACGATTCGGAACACCTCGTCCCGATCGATATCCCGTAGTTCCACCCGCTCGGCTGGTTCATTTTCCCAGCGACGCGTGCCGTGGGCGCGGTCCATGAGCGTCTTCTCATATCTGGACTGCGCCATGCGTCGCGTGGTGCTTCCGACCCGCTCGTAGGGACGGCCGTCATAGGTGAACGGGCGTTTGTCCAATCCCCCCTCGACAGAAACGGCGACGACCTCACGGCGCGCCTCGGCCTTGGCGCGGCGGATCGAGAGATGAACGGCAGGCTCGAAGCGCTCCGTGGCTTGGGCAATCTCCCGCAATGTTTTGTCGGTCACGTCCTGGCCTTCCGCCGTGCCGTCCGGCCGGATGCCGAAGATGACCGTACCGCCGATACCGTTGAGGAAGGCGCACAAGGTCTGCATGGCCTCCTTCATCTCGCCGGTCGAACGCTTGAACTCAATGGACTCCCCCTCGCCATGAGTCAGGAGCGTCGATAGCTCTTGCGCGTTGACCGTCGTGCCGCGGTTCATGCCAGCCTCCACCGGAACGTGAACACCGGCTTTAACGCGTGGCGCTGGTGCAGTTGTCCCTCGATCCGCTTGATGAGTTCATCCCGCTGGGTATCGATGGCGTCCTGCGCGTCGAAGAGCTCCCGGCGCTTCCTATTCCGCTCGGCCTCCAGCGACTTGAGCCCCCTCTGAGCTTCGAGCTTGTCCTTGAGCGCGGCGGCCAGCGATTCTGTGAGCTTGATGTCAGTCTTGCACTTGGAGCAGATGATCGTGGGTTCCGTCATCGGGTCACCTCCCAGCGTCCACCCTTGTCGGGGCCGATGCGCTTGAGGCGGCCCTCCTGCTTCAGTTTGCTCAGATGTTTCTCCACGGCCCGCGAGGTCAGACCCACGGCGTCTGCAATGCCCCTGGCGGAAACCCTCTGGATTCCGCCGAAGGAGCACGAGGATTTTCTCCGAACCCGTCGCTCCAACGATACCCAATTCATTACCTAATTCAATCGGTATTACCCAATTCCCGCCACTTGGGCGTTTTTCGCCACGTGGCGCTTTGCCCGCGCCCCAGACATTCCACGGCTTCTTTCGCCCGTAGATTTTTGAGCACCCGCCGGATCATGTCCACACTGACCCACGGGCATTGTTTCTGCAGGTCGGCGACGCGGAAGACGTCCGTCATGCGATGGATCGCCTGAACGACCAGCCCCGTCTTCTCGCCTCGCGGACTTTTGATCCGACCCAGGCGGTCTTCGAATTCCCTGCAGGCGGTTTTGAGAATGTAGAGCAGGTAGTTCACATGCGGCCAGGGATTGTGTTTCCCTTCGTGCCATTTCGCGGAGCTTCGCTCCAAGGTGTCGTAATAACGATCCTTATTCTGCTCGATGAGGCGCTCCAGGCTGATGTACCGTCCCGCCTCGTAGCCGAGATGGTAACATTGGAGCAAGAACAGCAGACGAGACGTCCTGCCGTTCCCGTCCCGAAACGGATGAATGCACAGAAAATCCAGATTGAAGGCCGCCAAAGCAATGAGGGGGTGCACCGCGCGCTCCTCGATGCAGGTATTCCAGAGCGCGATCAGATCCTTCATGGCACCTGGCGTCTTGGCGGCCGGCACGGTCTTGAAGCGGATGCGCGAGGTGCCGTCCGCATGCCTCTCAATAATGTCTCCGTCTTTTTCCTTATATTTGCCCGCGTCCCAGATTTCGCCGCGGGCCATCCGGTGTAAACGGAGGACCGTCTCTTCGGTCAGGGGCAGCTTCGAACCCTTCTCGTGGATGAGCTTCAGCGCTTGGCGATACCCGTGCACTTCTTCCTCGTTGCGGTCCCGCAGAAATGGCTTGCCGAAAATGAGCGTACCGATGCGCGCCTTGTCCACCTCCACCCCCTCGATTCGGTTGGAGGAGACCGCACTTTCGATAAGCGCGTGCTCCTGCAGCGCTTTCAAGCGTTGCGGGGACTGCCGCGTGAACAACTCCTGCTTGCCGCGCGCCTCACCCAGATCCGCAAGATACCAAGCAGTCGTTGCGGGAACGCTTTCGTGCTTGGCCAGGAACTGGCGTAGCGTCATCACGGTTCTCCCCCATACGGCGGACTGCCTGCCACGCAGTCCGGCCAGATGCCGAAGATGACCGTACCGCCGATACCGTTGAGGAAGGCGCAAAGCGTCTGCATGCTTTCCTTTATCTCGCCCGTGGAACGCTTGAACTCCAGCGCCGGGCCCTCACCCTGACGCAGGAAACCCGACAGTTGCTTTATGTTGACTGGGGCATTCGTTTTCATGCCAGACTCCACCGAAACGCGAATACTGGGTTGAGCGTGTGGCGCTGGCGCAGTTGCTTCTCGATCCGGCCGATCGGCTCGTCGCGCTGGGCGTCGATGCTGCGGATAGCGAGGCTCATCGTGGCGGGATACCAGTACACGACCGCTCTGGGGGACGGCCAAGGAACTCCAGGATCGCCTGGTTGGTCTCGTCGGGCTTCTCCCACATCACCATATGACCGCTGTCTTTAATGACAACCAGCTCGGAATCCCGGATTGAGGCGTGGAGCTGCGAACCCACCGCCACAGGAAACAGTTCATCCTGTTCACCCCAGATGATCAGCGTTGGCTTGCGCAAGGTCTCCAGTGCGTCGGCATACCGAGCAACCCCATCAGCGTAGCGCACCGTAGAGGCCATGACCCTGGCGGTCCCTTCAATGCGGCTGATCTGGTGCTGCCGTTCGACCACCATGTCAGTGACCAACCGATCGTCATAGATGGCCTCCATCAGCTCTGCCCGCACCATGAGGCGAGTCCGTAATGCGAGAGCCAGGTAAGGCAATAGGGGGATGTGTCGGATCGCGAGAAACCAACGCAAGAGGCGACTTCGAACCGCGGGGACCACATGTGGGGGGATACCATCGATCAGGATAAGCTTGTCAACTCGCGTGGGGTAGGTGAGGGCAAACGCCCAGGCGATCCCCGCACCCATTGAGTTTCCGATCAGGCTGGCACGGCTTACGCCGATTTGGTCCATGAACTGCCTGATCGTATCGACGAAAAGCGACGGCGTGTAGTCAACCTTTGGCCGATCCGAATAGCCGTATCCGAGGAGATCGGGGATGTACAGGCGATATCGCTTTGACATCGCCTCCACCTGCCTTTCCCACATCCAGATCTCTCCTCCAAAGCCGTGGAGCAAGAGCACCGGGGCCCCCTCACCGGCTACGGCATAAAAGATCTCCCCACCGTCGATCCCTGCTAACCGTAATTCGAGGGCCGGGTTCCAGTCAAAAGTAGTCGGACGGACGAGTACGTTCGCCACGCTTACCAGCCTCGTTGCAACTGCATCGTCTCGCCCCCTGCCGCCTCCACCTTAAAGACCATCCCTTTTTGGGAAGTAAAGAAGCTTGCGAGGATCACGGAAATCTATTAGCACTAATGGAATTGCTTGTCCACCTTCTCCTGTGTGGACCCCCGCCAAACGATGCCCCTCTCAATGCGGTTTATACTTCTCCGGTCGATCATCGTTGGGATGCTGGTTGCATCGCAGATCTATCTCTTCGTGAGAGGGGATCGGGTATTGCGGCTATCCCGGTGGAGTCCCCGGCGTAAGAAGCTGCTCCGGCTCGCCCTGATCGGGTCCTTCGTCTCAACATTGATCATCTATTTCGCTTTCCTTTCTCGATGGGCCCCCTTGGAGCACCCGTCTCCGCTGATCCTGTATCTCTTCATCTATTACAACCGCCAACTGGAGCTTCGGATCGCTGTTCTCATTTCTGTTGCCGCTTCTGGCTGACCTCACCGGCTACTGCGCCAAATTGATCCGTGCCAAGGTGGTCAAGCAGAACGCGGCATCTGCGCTACCGCTTGACTCCTCGCGTAGGGCGTTTCTACAGACCTCTCTGGGCGCGACTGATGGTAACGGGTAGAGGAGGCCCGCGAGGCCGCCAATCTGATCCTACGCGCATTGGACAGGCTCCCTGAGGGCAAGATCTCGACGCCGCTCCCGGCGCTACCGGTGGGCACGAGTGGGTTCGGTCTGGTTGAGGGATGGCGAGGCCCGATCTGGCATTGGCTTGTCGCCGGTGAGCAGAATCGGCTTGCACGTGTGAAGATCAAAGATCCGTCATTCGCCAACTGGCCGGCACTTCATTACGCCATTCTGAAAAACATCGTGCCCGATTTTCCGCTCGTCAATAAGAGTTTCAACTTGTCATACGCGGGGAATGATTTGTAAAGTTCGCGGCACGAACCCCCCATCCCTCTCGGGTCCTGTCGAGCGATCCCGTTTCGTTCTCACCCATAAGACCCCTCCCTCGTCCAGGCTACTAGGAGAGGATTGTGTGCTGAACCCCTATCAGCTTTACAAGACCCAGCATTTCCGATAAGCTACACTGCTGCATTGTAGCGCCCGGCTACGCTGTGCCGGGTCTAGGGAGGGTCTGAGGGTGAAGGGGTTGTTCGACAATCTTGGGCTGAGGGCGAAGCTGCTCCTCATGATGTTCTCCCTCCTATTGCTCACGCTGGCCTCGCTGTTCGTGCTGTATTGGTATGCGGAGCGAGCGCTGATCGACCAGGTGGAGAAGCACACGATGGATCTGTCCACCGCCATTCAGATCAGCGTGGAGCGCCTCACCTCCAAGGAGCGGACCGACGAGGCACGCCTCCAGGACTATGTCAGCCGCCTACAACGAAAAGGGGTCAATGAGATCTCCATCGTCAGCAATGAGGAAGAGGTCATCGCCAGCAGCAATCCGAAGCGAGTGGGCGCGGCCATCGACCCCAGGCAGCGGGACCTGTTCATCACCGCCAGACTGGGGGAGACGCTCGCGACCGAGAAAGGTCAAAAGAGCTACAACCTGATTGTGCCGATCGTGGTGGGTAATCAGCGGATGGGCTACGCCCTGATCAGCATGGTGCTGGATGATTTTGCCCAGATCTCGCGACTCAACTTCGTCAAACGGCTGGTTGTTACCGTGTTGGTCTTCGGCCTCGGGATTGTGGCCTCCCTTATTTTGTCCTGGAAGTACACCAGGCCGATCGACCAGGTGGTCCAGGCGGCGCGTCGGGTCGCGCAGGGTGATTTGCGGGAGAGCTTGCCGGTGGAGCGTAACGATGAGATTGGTGAGCTGACCACGAGCTTCAACGACATGGTGGCCAAGTTGCGGGCAAACAAGGAGCTAGAAGACCGCCTGCACCAGGCCGAGCGCCTCTCCAGCATCGGCCAGTTGGCCTCTGGCATCGCGCATGAGATCCGCAATCCGTTGAACTTCATCAACCTGAGCATCGATCATCTGCGGAGTCGGTTTTCGCCCACCGATCCCCGCTCGCGGGAGGAGTTCACCCACCTGGTCTCGTGGATGAAAAGCGAGATCCACCGGCTGAACACCATGATTACCAACTTCCTGAACTATGGCAAGCCGCTCAAGCTTGAGCCGCGCCCGTGTGACCTGGCCCCGCTGCTCCACGATGTTGTGAGCATGGCCAGCGGCAAAGCCGAAGAACAGGGGATTGAGATCGAACGCGACTCCTCGGTTGACCTGCCGCGGGTATTGGTAGACGGTGAGCAGATCAAGACCTGCTTTGTGAATGTTCTGGTGAACGCCTTCCAGGCCATGCCCTCTGGGGGGAGGCTGTCGATCACCACTGCTTTGGTGAACGGGACCGACCCAGCAACCTCAACGCCACCCGCCGGGAGCGAACGATGGGTCGAGGTCCGCTTCCAGGACACTGGGTCCGGAATCGCCTCCGAAGACTTGCAGAAGGTCTTTGAGCCGTACTTTACTACAAAGGAGGTCGGGATCGGGCTGGGATTGGCCCTGACGAAGAAGATTGTAGAGGAGCACGGCGGGGTGATCGCGTTGACCAGCGTTCGCGACCAGGGAACCACTGTGCGCATCAGGCTGCCAGTGGAGGAACAGGGCTGATGCACAAGGGCAGGATCTTGGTGGTGGATGACGAGGGATCCCAGCGGGAGATTCTTCGGGCCATCCTGTCGGCTGAAGGCTACTCGGTCGAGACAGCGTCAGGAGGAGCGGAGGCCGTCAGGCGCTGCCAGGAGAAGCCGTATGACCTGGTTCTGACCGATCTTCGAATGCCAGGAACCGATGGCTTGGCTCTTGTGGAGCGGTTGCCCCGGGACAACCCACCCACCCTGGTCATCCTGATGACCGCCTATGGCTCGCTCGATTCGGTTGAGCAGGCGCTGAAGCGGGGCGCTTTCGACTACCTGACGAAACCGCTGGAGCGAGAGGAACTGCTGCTTACCGTGCGGCGGGCCTTCGAGCGGATCCAGTTGAGCCTGGAGAACAGGCTCTTGCGACAGCAGTTGGAGGAGCGTTTTCGCATCGAAGGGATCGTGGGCAGCCACTTCCGAATACAGGAGGTCTTCGAAAAGGTCGGCAAGATCTCGAACAGCCACTCTACGGTACTCCTTATCGGGGAGAGCGGGACCGGGAAGGAGCTGATCGCTCGGATCATCCATCGACAAAGCCAGCGCCAAGATCGCCCCTTTATTGCTGTGAATTGCGCGGCCATCTCTGAGAGTTTGTTGGAGAGTGAGATCTTCGGCCATGAACGAGGCGCGTTTACAGGGGCAGCGGAGCGGAGGGCCGGCTGTTTTGAGCTCGCGCATGGCGGGACTATTTTCCTCGATGAGGTCGCCGAGATGCAACTGCCGACTCAGGCCAAATTCCTGCGTGTCCTGCAGGGAGAGACGTTCAGAAGACTGGGGGGGAAAAACGAGATCGACGTTGACGTTCGCGTCATCGCTGCGACCAATCGGGATCCTGTCGAGGCGGTCAAAGACGGGCTCCTCCGGGAGGACCTGTTCTATCGGCTAAACGTTGTCTCCATTGTGATCCCACCCCTCCGCGAGCGAAGCACCGACATCCCTCAACTCGTCGAGTATTTCATCAAAAAGCATGGTGCGGGCGCGGGGAAGCCCATCCAGGGGATCAGTAACGAGGCGATGCGGATCCTTATGAATTACCACTGGCCCGGTAATGTCCGGCAACTGGAGGCGGTGATCGAGCGGGCAAGCCTACTATCCGAAGGACCTGAGATCAAGCATTACGATCTTCCCATTGAGATTCGGTTCTTTAACCTCCCGGTCCAGCTTGCCCCATCGAGTTCCTCTGGCAGCAAGTTCGCGATCGAGATTCCCGAGCAGGGAATTCACTTGGAGGCGCTGGAGCGTGACTTGATCCTACAGGCCATGGAGAAGTCTGATTGGGTGATCACCAAGGCGGCGCGCCTCCTGGGCTTGAGCTACCGGACACTCCAGTATCGTCTAGAGAAATTTCATATCAGACGGGACACGAAGACCGCTCCCGCAACTCTGGAGAGCGGATTGACTGAGCGGACGTAAGGACAGAAAGGAGGGATGTGAGTGGGAAGTGTTGTTAAGAAGCGTCGGCAAAAGATGAGTAAGCACAAACATAAGAAACTTCTGAAGCGAACCAGGCACCAGCGCCGAAAGAAGTAAGGCCGAGCATTAAACATTCAGGCGGCTGAACTGTTCTAAGGAGATGAGCTAGCCTGCGGCAAGCTGCGGGGTGTCTGCTTCTGCGCTGGCCCGTCATTCCGTGCTTGACACGGAATCCAGTCGGGCCCTCTGGATACCGGCTTCCGCCGGTATGACGGACTCGCGGCTAGCTGCGGGGTATCAACCCTCAACGGAATGAATCGGGTAACGTGCCCTGCAAGAACACCGTTGCTGGGCTGGGCCGGTCGGACGGGGGATGGCTCTCGGTGAGAGACGAAGGCCTTGCGCGAGGCGGATTTTGAACTGATCGATCGGTTCTTGCAGGGCGATGGGACAGCGTTCGATGAACTGGTCCAGAGGCGCCAGCGGGAGGTGTATAATCTGGCCTACCGGATGACCAGGAATGCAGAGGATGCGCGGGACGTGTCGCAGGAGGCCTTCTTACAGGTGTATCGGAACTTAAGCCGGTTTGATCGTCGCTCCAGCCTCTCGACGTGGTTGTACCGGATCGTCGTGAACCTCTGCCTCAACCATCTGACCCGAGGCTCACGTTCCCTCTATGCCACGGTTGACCAGCTTCCTGATCCGGCCGATTCATCGGAAGGGTCGCTCGCGCAGCTGGAGGAAAAGGAGCGAGCGGATGCGCTCGCCCGTGCTATCGGGACCCTTCCCACGCAACAGCGGGCGAGCCTGACGTTGCGCGTCCATCATCACCTCGCGCACCGGGAGATCGCCGAAATCCTGAAGGTCTCCGAGGCGACGGCCAAGGTCCACTATTTTCATGCAGTGCAAGCGCTACGGCGTAAGCTGGCGCACTGGCGCGAAGGCGCCTGAGGGGGGAAAGGATCAACGTCGCCATGCGATGTGAGGAAGTTGAGTGCAAGCTGATCGAGTTGATCGAGGAGGATCTACCGCCAGCGCAGAGGGCTGAGGTTCTCGCGCATCTTCGTGACTGTGCGACGTGCGCCGCTGAGCGCTCCGCGTATCACAATCTCTTAGCTCTTGTCCGGGCTGACCCGGTTCCTGAACCGTCGCCGGGCTTTTGGGAAGAGTTCCTGCCTTCGCTGAAGCATCGAATCGAGCAGGAGGCCTGTAGGCACAGGCCAACACCCACCGCCGCCTGGTTGGCTGGCGTAGGGTCGTGGTTTGCTTTCCGGCCCCGCCTCATCGCCGGCTTGGCGGTGGCGGCCGTTTCAATGTTCATCGTCGTCCGGATGCCAGGCTTCTTGCCCATAAGGGCAGATCGCCAGATGGCACCTATTGCTACGGAAAAGGTCGGGGGCCAGAATGGCGGGGGTTACAATGTGGCTATGGCACCACGTCCCGATAACGGGAATCAACACCCTGGCGAGCCGTTCGTAGTGGCTGGAGAGCTGGTTGAGGAGCCTTCTATCCTGGTAGAAGCGATTCAGCGGCTCCGCTGGGTGAATGAGATTGCGGATCGGCTCGAAACGGCCTGGGTCCTACGCCCAGAAGCCGACCCATTGGAATCGCTCGCCACGCTCGACGAGAAGGAGCGGCAGGCCGTGCTAGATCACCTGAGTCATCTTGGATGGTCAGAGTCATGAAACCATTACAGGGGCGATGCTCGGTCCTCTCTTGGTCTGTTACGGTAGCCGCCGTGGGGCTGCTCTGGCTGCTTAGTCCTTTCTCTGAAGTCATGGCCCAGTCGCTCGCACCTGCTGCCCCAAAGTCACCTGGCGTACCGGAAGGGAAGCGCTTGATAGAGACAATCAAGATTTGGAAGATGACCGAGGCGCTCAATCTGGACGAAGATCAAGCTGTTAAGCTCTTTCCGAAGCTGGCACAATTGGAGGCTTCACGCCGCGAATTTCAGAGGCGGCAGCGCTTGCTCCGGGAGGAGCTGGCAGAGCTTTTGAAGCAACGGCCATTGCGAGATGAGGAGATCAAGGCGAGACTCGATCTGTTGGATCGCGCTGAAACCGACTTCAGGGGACACGAGCAAGTCATCAGAGGAGGCCTGCGGTCGATCTTGAGCCTGGAGCAACAAGCCCGCCTTGCCCTGTTCGAAGACCGATTTGAGACCGAGATGCGCAGCGTCATGCAGGACCTCCGGCAGCGTCGTCGGGGGTTTCCGCCCGCTTCTAGCCAAAGTGTTGGATCGCCTGGCCCGAGGGATCGAACTCTGACCCCTATGGAAGGCGAGTCGCCACGCAAGTAACCCTTGGCGCAGATCAAACTCCTGCCCCCTTTATCCCTCACGCGGAAAGCCTCGTACTGGCGGAGGCCTTGGGTCGTGAGGGGAACGGTCCGCCTGAAGATCCTTCGTCTCTTCCGCCACGCATAGCCCGCGTCTCCTGATGCTGATCTCTGGAGGTACAAGGTAGATAGGCTGAAGGCTGAAGGCTTTTAGGGGCAAGTCATGCGTGATTATACAAAACTCCGAAAAGGTCTTGAATGGCTCGATTCGTGCCTTGCGAGATAATTTAGAACCTCCAGTCTTCAGCCTTCAGTCTAAACACCTTGCAGTTACCTCTGGAATATCGTCAATGCGTATCTGCCCAAAGAACCGGAAACTCTATCGGCTCATTACTGATCTGCTCCGTCAGAAGCGATGAGGGCAACCATTCAGTTACGGGTAGAAAATCTCCCCCCGGCTTATTACATGCCGGGGCAGGCTCTTGCCCCTCTTTTCCAAAGAGGGGGACTACCCGTTTCCCCCTTTGGAAAAGGGGGATTAAGGGGGATTTTATAAAAACATACTGCATTTTATTTAATGATTTCCCCCCTCTCACTGAATGGTTACGATGAGACTGAATTTCACTTGCGTTGCCCGGGAGGATTGCTTATACTTCTATCGGTGGATTGGCTATTAGTAGTCTTTTTGTCAGCCCGCTGGGGTTGGTGCCAGCGATAGGAGGAGGTAAGGATGCGGAAGTACGGACAGTGCTTGGCGTTGATCGTTCTTGCAGTGGTTTTCACGCTGCCGGCCGCAGTGCCCGATGCGTGGGCGCGGGCGGGCGGCGGAGGCGGCTTTGGGAGTCGCGGGTCGCGCAGCTTTTCCAGCCCGAGTCGTAGCTATTCCAGGCCATCCAGCCCTGCTCAGTCACGGACCGAGCCGCGGTCTCCGCTCGCATCCCCGGCGTCCGGCATGTTCGGAGGTGGGTTCATGCGGAGCATGGCGGGAGGTATGCTTGGCGGGCTTCTAGGCGGAATGTTATTCCGGAGCCTGGGCTTCGCCGGCCTTGGCGGGATGGGTGGCGGCGGGTTCGGCTTGATGGACATGGTGATCCTGGGCGGGATCGGCTTTGCGATCTATTGGGTGGTGAAGCAGAGGAGGCAGCCGGCGCCTGTCGGGGGGCCATATCAGCGCGTGGCCCTGGTTGAACGAGAGTCAGAACGCTACCAGGTGGCGACTTCGCAGGCAACAATGGTCCAGGAAACCGATCTGGATCAAGGTTTGGCGTATGTCCGCCAGATGGACTCCGGGTTTGAGGAGGGGCGCTTTCGAGAGGCATGCACCGATCTCTTTTTCAGGGTCCAGGCGGCTTGGGGGAATCGTGATCTTGAATCAGTCCGCGCGATCCTCACGCCCCAGATGTATTCCCAGCTTGCTGAGGACGTGGAGCAGCTCAAGACGGCACGTAGGATCAACCGCCTGGAGAACATCGCTGTCCGCTCTATCGAACTAACCGAAGCGTGGCAGGAAAAAGGGCAGGACTATGTCACTGTGCGATTCCTGGCGAACCTCCTCGATTACACAGTAGACGAAGGAACCTCCCAGGTTGTGGAAGGAAACCGGACCAATCCAGTGAAGTTTGAGGAGTTCTGGACCGTCACGCGCCCGGTCGGTCCGAACCCTTGGATCCTCTCGGCCATCAACCAGGCAGAGAACTGAGCTTTCCGTTTTCAGCGATCAGCCTTCAGTTAAAAAAAGCCCCCGCGAGTTTCCTCGCGGGGGCTTTTTGTTCGTTACAGAGGATCGGAGTTAAAGCCCGACGACGTTCGCGGCCTGTTTCCCCTTTGGCCCATCGACAACCTCAAACTCGACCTCCTGACCCTCAGCCAGCGTCTTGAAGCCGGAGCCCTGGATAGCGGAAAAATGTACAAAAACGTCATCGCCATCCGGTCGCTCAATAAAGCCGTACCCCTTGCTGTCATTAAACCACTTGATCTTACCTTTTACCCTCACTTCTTCCTTCCCTCCTTTTTCATAGCTCTCTCAGGACCGCCAGAAGGTGTTCCCAACTGTGGGCCTGCGGCGGACCAGAGAGATTGTTCCTCTCTACACATGCGACTCCCCGTTCGCACCCCGGTACATTTCATCGCAGCGAGACTACACGGCCATCGGTGAGTCTGCTGTGAGAAGTCTATCCCCAAAATTGCAGCCATATAACCATATTTAATGCGCATTGTCAAGCCGATGACGCCGAATTACGTAAAGACAAGGCAGAAAAGTTTCGAGATGACGATCGCAGCACATAACGTCACTGCTGTATCGCCCTCGGTAGTTCCGATCGAAACGATGCAAAGACGCTCCTAGCGAACGTTATGATTAGCAGAAACTCCTTAAAAAAGGTGCCCGCAAACCTGAAAGGCTGAAAGTTCCAGAATCGCATCCCGCTCAGGCGCCCCCGCGTTCTGGTCTGGAATGTGTTGAGATCCTGGCGAGAGCAGACCATCCGATTGCTCAAGGCATCAAACCTGGCATAGCGTAAATCCAGTCTCGACGGAAGCCTCCCCTTGAAGCCGGAGTAGACCGCTTGCCATTCGTGGACTTTCATCCCCTGCCAGGCATCTCGATGGAGGGCCTGGATCTGCTCAAGCCATTTTTTGGCAGGTCCGTCCCCCCATGCCCAACCGCGCTGGAGGGTCTGGATCTTGGCCTGAAGGCTTCCCCACTTCTTCAGGAACGCATTCAGGTCATTGCGGCTGAGCAACAGCTTAGAGGAGAGTTCTTCAAAGGGATCAAGCAGGGCCCGGGCCTTAGCGGGCATCGCCGTCTTGACATCACTATACGCCTTTTGCCACTCCGCGATCTTCAAGGTCTGCCAGATCTCTCCCTGGATTCGCTGAACCTCGTCGAAAAATTGCCTCTCCCTTTCACTGCGAGGACGGGTCTGGAGCCATATCTCTTCCATCTCCTTCACGAAGCGGGCCCACGCCACGAACAGACGGCATATCTCTTTCGTACGCTTCCAGAGATGAACCGGCAACGGATCGATCGAAAATCCCGATCTCCGTGTAAGCCGGTCCTTGAGACGGAAAAAGCCGGCAACCATCGGATGTTGCTTCTCGATCAGCGCAGCGTTCTTGTACCACACGTACAAATTAAAGAGGTTCCAGTACGTATATGGATCGTGGCTCCAGCGGGAGAGGACCTTTGTAAGGTTCTCTTTGCCATAAAATGACTTCCAGGCTGCCTCATACGCGGAAGTCCACTCCTCGGCAGTCATATGGGGATGTCTAGTCGTGGGGTGAAACGAATCCCGCTTGTTGAAATCGGGATCCATCCACTCACCGCGTTCTATCATCTCCAGGTGATCCTGGGCGCCCGGCATCGGGGTCAGCATAAAGAAGGAGACCTGATCCGCCTGGATCTCATCTATGAGATACTGGATATCGAGGGCCACCTGCGCCTTCGTGTCGAAGGGCAGGCCGATGATGTAGGCGACGTGGACAGCGACGGCGACATCGTGCCACTCGCGAATGATGGCCTGATACTCATCAACCTTGTTCTGTCCCTTTCCCTGGGCCTTGAGGTTGTCAGGGTTGACGCTCTCCATACCGACGAACACCTGGGTGCATCCGGCCTCGGCTGCGAGGCGTACGAAGTCCTGCGGTTTATGGGCCAGGTCCACCTGCATCATGAAGGTGATTTTGATCCCTTCCTCTCGCAGCCGGATGATCGACTCAAAGGTCTCGCGCCACCACTTCTTCCGGGCAAAGTTGTCGTCGGTAAAGAAGTAGAAGTTGATGCCACGTTCAGAGAAATTTCTCCGGATGAGATCCGTAATGGCTTCCGGAGAGCGTTCCCGCATCATCCGACCCTGCACGTTGATGATGGTGCAGAAGCTGCACGAAAAGGGACAGCCTCGAGAGGTTTCAACCGTCCCGAAGTTGGGTCTGGCAAAGTGCTTCATCGTTTTGGGACTGATGACAGGTAGGGGAGCCTTTTCGATGTCCACCAGATTCTTGAGGTCCTGGGCAAAGGAGTAGAGGGGCTTCAATTGTCCGTTGAGGAGATCGGCCAGTATCCCCTCCCAATGTCCTTCGACCTCGCCGGAGACGACCACGATTGATTCTCGATAGAGCTCCTGGATGTCCGGCCCTTGATCGCCGAGCATGTTGATGGTTCCGCTCGTGTGGAATCCGCCAATCATGACGTCAATCCCATACTCACGGAACTGCTTCCCCATGGCAAGCGCCCTCGGGAACTGGGTAGTCTGGACTCCCACCAGGCATACCACCAGCTTGGTGGAAGGATGGCGGCTCCATTTGACGATCTGCGCCACCGGGATCTTTTCCGCTACCTCATCAAAGGTATCGACTTGGATGGCGATGTCGCCAAGGGCACGGCGCTCCTTAATGTCTTCGGTCAAGCCCCGGAGCACGCTGAGGGTGTTGCTGGGCAGTACGCCCTTCCAAAAGCGGGTAACGTACCCATCATCATCGTATTGTGAGGGTTTGACAAGGACGATCCGAAGGGTCCTGTACTTGTTCGCTTGAGGTAGGAGAAGGGTCTGCTGTGACTCAGCGCACTGGTGCATAGGTTCCTTTATGGCGAGTGCTGCGCTCCGACCAGAGGGTGTCATCTCTGCTCCTCGCTTTCTCCGGCGCCGTTCTCCCGAGAACGGGACAATCATATTAAGAGCCGACACCGGACGATACTGTATACCACCCCCCCCCAACCTGTCAACGGACAAAATAAAACTCAATATATGTGCCCCTAGGAGATGGCCAGGACGCCGGCGCCGTTGAACCGGCTTTGCTTAAGGAGTTGGAGGGCGTGGTTGGCCTCTTCGAAGGGGAAGACGCGGACCTCGGTTCGGATCGGGATATCTACTGCCAAGCGCAGGAGGTCGCGCACATCCTGCCTGGTGCTGTTGGCCACGCTCCGGACAGTCCGCTCCTGGTATAGTAGGGCGTAGTCAAGCTCCGGGATCGGGCTCATCGTGATGCCGGCGAGTGCGATCGTGCCCCCTTTTCTGAGGACCCGGAGCGCCTGCTGCACCAGCCCCCCGACAGGCGCGAAGATGACCGCGCTATCGAGTAGCCCAGGCGGGTCATCCTCGACCCGTCCCGCCCAGTGGGCGCCTAGCTGGCGGGCCAGGGCGCAGTGCGCCTCGCTCCTGGTAAAGACATAGACCTCGCATCCCCAGTGAACCGCAACCTGGATTGTGATGTGAGCCGAACCACCGAACCCATACAGCCCCAGGCGCTCTCCGGGCCTGACCTCGCTCAGTCGCAGGGCTCGGAGGCCGATGACCCCCGCACAGAGCAAAGGGGCCAGGTGGGCGCTCGAGATGCCGGTCGGGAGCGGATACGCAGATGTCTCTGGCGCAACCACGAACTCCGCATACCCCCCATTCACATGGTAGCCGGTAAAGCGGGCTGCGTCGCAAAGATTTTCCTGATCGCGCCAACAGAAGGCACACCGACCACAGGTGGAGTACAGCCAGGGAACACCCAGCCGATCACCAGCCTGAAAGTGCGTCACGCCCTCTCCGACCTGATCGACGATACCGACGATCTGATGGCCGGGCACGATGGGGAGTGTGGGGAGTGGCAGGTCGCCTTCGATGATGTGTAGGTCGGTCCGGCAGAGACCGCAGGCCTGAACTCGCAGGCGGAGCTCACCCGGGCCCGGGATCGGCGCCGGCAGCTCGATCAGCATGAGTGGATGATCTTCGATCGGGCGCGCACTATTCACACTCAGCGCCCGCATCTACACCTCCTCCACTAACGCCCTATTCAACGAGGCTTAGGAAGGCAAGGGACCGAAGTCTTTTACCGAAAAAGTGCGCAATGCACACCCTCAAGACCTCTTGAAGGCTAGTAGTGTGAGGATGGACAAGAGGCGAGGTAAGCGACTGTTCCAGTCCGCCATGCAGGGCCGAGCGTAGAAATCCCAATGATTCCAATGAGATGGATAAGCTGTCTTGCGCTCGTGGCCGACATCTGGAACAGACCAGCCCACCGCGGGTTGGGCTGATAGCGGGCTCAGCACTGTGCTCTAGCGTAGACCGGCATATCAGGCAGCGATAGAGCTCCAAAAGGTATCCGACAATTCTGAGGAGGCGGATTTCAAAGGCTCTGAGAAGTCGCGGGTCATCATGTAAGACGAGCAGCGTAAGAGCATCCCGAAGCAGGAGGAAGATCTCCTCGTTTGGCTCCGCCTCCTCGACAGATGCACCTGCCAACTCCACGAGGTAGGCTCCCCGACCCAGCCTCCCCAGATCCGCTTTGAGCTCAGCGAACGGCTCGACAGCAGAGAACTCGTTGATCTTGTGGAGGGTTCGATTAGGCAACTCGAAGAAGACGAGTTGCCCGAGCGTGAACAGCTCGAGGCTCCCGCCATATCGGCTACGAATCCGCCTTGCCCCACGAGCAACTGCCCGAACCTTTCCCAGTTGTCTCGTGAAGAACGGAATAATCCGATCTGCTTCGCCAAGATTGTGTCCGCCAATCACAATCGCTTCGGTTGTATGTAAAGGCATGTTTCACGTTCAAGGTTCAAGGTTCAAGGTTCAAGGTTCGAGATCAAAGAGCTTGTCGAGTGTGGCAGCCTATGTCATAGAACTTGGCACTTTTACGGTTGCAGATAGCCAAGCCGCTTCAGCTCATCATCATCCGTCTGCCAGTCACTGCGAACCTTGACCCACAACTTCAAGAAAATCTGGGTGCCGAGCAGCCTCTCGATCTCCGGCCTGGTTAACTCCCCGATTTTCTTCAACATTGCCCCACCACGACCGATTATGATCGCTTTCTGCGAATCCTTCTCGACATAAATGGTCGCCTCGACGTCGGTGAGCGCTCGCCCCTCTCGCGCCCTCACCTGCTCTACCAAAACGGCCACCGCATACGGCACCTCCTGGTAGACCGAGCGGAAGACCCGCTCGCGGATCATCTCTGCGATGATGAACCGCTCGGGTTGGTCAGTTACCTGATCAAGGGGATAAAGGGGCTGTCCCTCCGGGAGGTATTGGATCAGCAGCGACTCAAGGAGCGCAACATTGTCACCTTCAACGGCGGAGATGGGAACGATCTCGGCAAATGGCAGCAGTGTTCGAAAGCGATCGATCGTGGGCAGCAGCCTTTCTTTCTCAACAAGATCGACCTTATTGATGGCGAGAAGGATCGGGAGCTTGACACTCATCATGATCTCCAGGATCAGCTTGTCGTCATGGGAGAGCGGATCGGGGGCTTCCACCATCCAGAGGATTAAGTCAACCCCCTCCAGGGTGTTCGTGGCCGTCTTCACCATCAGCCGGTGAAAGTACCCGCCCGACTTGTCGATCCCTGGCGTGTCCAGGAAGATCAATTGCGCTCCAGGTAAGCTCTTGATCCCCATAATTTTTGCCCTTGTCGTCTGCGGTCTCGGAGACACGATTGAAACTTTCTGTCCCAGCAGGCGATTCATAAGGGTCGACTTTCCCACGTTGGGACGTCCAACAATGGCAATGAAGCCGGATTTATAACTGTTCACATCCAACCCCCCGGTGATTTGCGGCCTCGATTCGATGGTCATCTTTGCTTAGAGGTTAATTCGCTGGAATGGGTTCTGCCTGGAGCGGCGCGGCAACAGTGCGGTGACAATGCTTCCCCCCAACCCGAGGGCGGTTACCGCCAGCATAGCCGACTTTGCTGAAAATGGACTTGCGACGAGGACGCGAAACAGGGGAGGCGCAAGAATGATAATGCCGATAGCAGCCGAGACCAGAGCCGCGATCAGGACTGCGCCGGCCGCGGTGTCCTTTGCCCGTCTCGCGATCGAGCTCACGCCGGGCGATGCGAGGTCCACGGTCAACTCCACTGCAGTATTGAGGAGCTCTGTGATGACGACAAGCGCAATGGCCATGAGCAGCAGGAGGAGATCGACATACGGCAACCCTAGCAGCAGCCCGAACAGCGCGACGAAGCCAGCCACAACGACATGGATGCGCAGGTGCCGTTGCGTCGAGAGTGCATCTGCGATCCCTTCAAGCGCGCAGCGAAACGGATTCAACGAGTCCACAACGCTCATCCACCTTCCATCTCAATGAACGGGGCACCGAGCTGCCTTTCGAGCCTTTTCATTCTCTTCGCCTCAGATGGTATCTGATGGTCATAGCCGAGGAGGTGTAGGATACCATGGATCAGGAGCGCGACCAACTCGTCTTGCAGAGAGTGGCCCGCCGCTGCAGCCTGTCGATCGGCCGTGTCAGCCGAGATCACCACGTCCCCGAGTAGATTCGGCGAGATCGACGCAAACGGCCCTTCACGCATCGCAAATGACAGGACGTCAGTACTGTGGGCTATTCCCCGATACTGCTGGTTCAGGCGGGCCATGGTCCGGTCGCCCACCACCAACAGTTCGCACTCCGCGTCTTCAACCCCTACTGTAGCCAAGGTAGCCTGCCCGACTTTTTTTAGAAATTTCGTGTCGAGGCCGATCTTCCTTTGTCGGTTTATGACCTGTAGTGCCATTCGCCCCCCTTCTACCGGCAGACTCCTTAAAGGCGAATCCCCACATACTCCACCCGTCGGTGGTAATACCGCAAAGAACCCGAACGAAACTCTCCTCTAACGCCCTCCTATCGCCCCTCGGCTGGTAGGGTGGCGGCCTGGTACGCTTCGTAGGCCCTGACAATCTGCTGTACCAACTCGTGTCGCACCACGTCCTCCTCGCCGAAATAGGCGAAATTGATCCCCTCGACCCCTTTCAGGATGCGCTGAACCTCGATTAGGCCGGAAAGTCTACCGGTCGGCAGATCGACCTGGGTAATGTCCCCCGTGATGACGGCCTTTGAACCAAAGCCAAGGCGCGTCAGAAACATCTTCATCTGCTCTGAGGTCGTATTCTGGGCTTCGTCCAGCACGATGAACGCATCGTTCAGGGTTCGACCTCGCATGAAGGCCAGGGGGGCAATCTCGATGGTGCCCATCTCAATCATACGGGTGACGCGCTCCATCTCAACCATATCGTAGAGCGCATCGTACAGGGGCCGAAGGTAGGGGTTGATTTTGTCATAGAGCGTCCCTGGAAGGAAACCCAACTTTTCCCCCGCCTCCACGGCGGGCCTGGTCAAGATGATCCGGTTGACCTCGTGCCTCAGGAGGGCTGACACGGCCATGGCCATAGCCAGATACGTCTTACCGGTCCCGGCCGGCCCTATGGCGAAGACGATGTCGTGCTGGCGGACGGCTTCGATGTAGCTTCGCTGGCCGGGGCCCTTTGGCCGGACCGGCCGCTTCTTTGGCGAAACCTCGATGCTCTCACCCTGGATCTGTCTGAACTCCTCCTTCTCTTGCTTGATGAAGAGACGCAGGGCCAGCTTCACATCCTGAGGGGTTACACGCTCGCCGCGCGTCAGCACCGAGATCAGCTCCGCTACAACCTGCTCTCCGACGGCCACAGCTGAAGCCTCACCATGGATGCTCACGAGTCCATCTCGCGCGACCAGCTTGACCTGCAACGCCTCTTCGATGAGCTTCCTGATCTCGTCCTTGCGACCAAAAAGCTGCTGGATCTCTTCCCCGATGGACAGGGAGACCTTGTGCTCCGGTTGCATCTGCTCCTTGATTATCACTCGGCTATCAGCAGTCAGCTCATTGCTGAACGCTGACAGCTAAGGGCTGCCCTTTACATCAAGATCCAGCTTGATCTTCAGATCCCTAAGCTGCCTCGAGTCGACAGACGAGGGGGCCTTCGTCATCAGATCTTGCGCCTTTTGGGTCTTGGGAAAGGCGATGACGTCCCGAATAGAGGTGGCCCCAGCAAGCAGCGCGATGATCCGATCCAAGCCGAAGGCGATCCCGCCGTGGGGTGGGGCGCCGTACTCAAGCGCCTCCAGGAGAAACCCGAACTTGGCCCTCGCCTCATCCTCACCGATCCCCAAGGCGGCGAACATCTGACTCTGGACATCCCGGCGGTGGATCCTGATGCTGCCGCCGCCCAGCTCCTGCCCGTTCACGACCAGGTCATAGGCCTTGGCGCGGACCTTTCCGGGATCGTCGCCAAGGAGCGGCAGATCCTCGTCCAGCGGCGATGTAAAGGGGTGATGCATCGCCTGCCACCGCCCTTGTTCGGGATTGTATTCAAGGAGTGGGAAGTCGATGACCCAGGTGACCGCAAGCGCGCTCTCATCGATCAGCTTCAACTCACGACCCAATTTGACCCGAAGACGTCCCAGCGCCCCGGCCGCCGTCATCGGCTGATCGGCAATCAGCAACAGGAGATCCCCTGCCTCCCCGTTCAGTCGCTCAGCAAGGCGTTTGAGGATCGTCGGCCCGAGGAACTTGGCCAGGGGTGACTGGATCCCATCTGCGGAAACCTTGAACCAGGCCAGGCCCTTGGCCCCAAACCCCTTCGCACATTCAACCAGCCCATCGATCTGCGTCCTGGAGAATGAGCCGCACCCTTTGACGTTCATCCCCTTCACCGCGCCGCCTTGCGCAATCGGCTCGGCGAACGCCTTTGCCTCGACCCCGCGCAACATCTCGGTCAAATCGGCAAGTTCCATTCCGAATCGGGTGTCCGGTGCATCGAGACCAAACCGGTCGATGGCCTCGGCGTACGTGAGTCGCGGAAAGGGTCTGGGCAGGGAAGGCTTGCCGGCTGCTTCAAAGAGTGCCGCCACCAGCCCTTCCGTCACCTCAAGCACATCCTCTCGATCCACAAACGACAGCTCCATGTCGATCTGGGTAAACTCCGGCTGTCGGTCAGCCCGCAGATCCTCGTCCCTAAAGCACCTGACGATCTGATAGTACCGATCCATCCCTGCGACCATGAGGAGCTGTTTGAAGAGCTGGGGCGACTGCGGCAGGGCGTAGAACTCTCCGGGATTCAGTCGACTCGGGACCAGATAGTCCCGGGCCCCCTCTGGCGTGCTCCGGGTCAGCATGGGGGTCTCCACCTCAACAAATCCGTGTCGATCCAGATAGCCGCGGATGGCTTGTGACACCTTGTGACGCAGGCGCAGGTTGCGCAGCATCGAAGGGCGACGGAGGTCCAGGTACCGATACGTCAGCCGAGTCTCCTCAGCCACGTCAGTCTGCTCCTCAATCGGAAAGACTGGCGGTTTGGCCTCATTGAGGATCTGCGCCTCCTCTACCACGACCTCAATAGCCCCGCTGGGAAGCGCGGTATTCACGGTACCCGGCGGGCGCGCCTGGACCCTGCCGCGAATCGCCACCACAAATTCGGCGCGCATCCGGTGGGCTACCTCATGGGCCTCCGGGTGAAACTCGGGGTTGAAGACCGTCTGGGCAACCCCTTCGCGATCCCGAAGATCGATAAAGATGAGACCGCCGTGGTCACGTCGTCGATGCACCCAGCCCATCAGCACCACGGGCTCCCCCACGTGCTGCGGGCCCAACAGACCGCAGTATTCCGTCCGCTTAAGGAGTCCCATGCTCGCGCTCACACACCGCCTCCAGTCCCACCAGATGCTCGACAATCTGCTCCAGCGCAACTGAGCCCTGGTCAGCTTTCACCATATCCCGCAGCATCACCTGACCTTGCCTGAGCTCATCTTCGCCAAGGATCACACAGTACCGGACCCGCTCCTTATTCGCCTGGCGCATCTGCCCCTTGAGGCTGCGCGCTTCGAGATCCATCAGGCCTCTCATGCCACGACGACGCAGCTCCTGCAAGAGCCCCATCCCGATCCGCTGCGCCTCTCGGCCTATGGTGGCAACGTAGACTCCATGCAGGGCGCCCTCGTCTGAGGCTGACGGAAGAGAGGCCATGACCCGCTCCAGTCCCACCGCGAAGCCGATCCCTGGGGTAGAGGGCCCGCCCATCGCCTCAATCAGGCCGTCGAAGCGCCCGCCGCCGGCCAGAGCATTCTGAGCGCCAAGGCGGGGATTGATCACCTCGAAGGCCGTTTTCGTGTAGTATTCAAGGCCACGAACCAGCCGATCATCGATGGTATAGGGGATCTTCAGGATATCCAGCAGACTCCGAACCTCGGCGAAGTGCGCCGCGCAGGCTTCACACAGGCTCTCGATCGGCTTTGGCGCCTCCGCCACCAGGCTCTGGCAGCCCGCCTGCTTGCAGTCCATAATCCGGAGCGGATTGCGCGTCAGCCTCCCCTGGCAATCATGGCAGAGGCCTGATGACCGATCCGCCATGTAGCGGAGGAGGCGATCTCGGATTGTGGGCCGGCAAGCTGCGTCACCGATCGAGTTGAGGCGAAGCTGCAGATCGGGAATCCGGAGCTCCTCCACCATAAGCGCCCAGAGGAGATCGATGACCTCCGCATCTACCGCCGGCTGATGAGAGCCGATCGCCTCCACGCCAATCTGGTGGAACTGCCGGTATCGTCCCGATTGTGGCCGTTCCCGACGGAACATCGGGCCGAGGTAGTACACCTTCACGAAGGGGAACTGGGTGGCCATTTGGTGTTCGAGGTAGGCCCGGACAACCGGCGCGGTCCCTTCGGGTCGAAGCGTGAGATTGACCTCACCCTGATCGGTGAAGGTGTACATCTCTTTCTCGACAATATCGGTCCCCTCGCCGATGCCGCGGACAAATAGCTCTGTACGCTCGAAGACGGGGGTCCGGATTTCCGCGTAGCCGTATCGCTGTAGGAGAGAACGCGTTGTCGCTTCGACGCGCTGCCACCTCGCGGACTCTTGAGGCAAGAGGTCAGGCGCCCCGCGCACACCTTTCAGTTGCATGCTGGTAGCTGGGAGCTGATGGCTGATAGCTGATAGCTGATTAGTGCAACACTCAACGTGGGCCTATGAGACCGGCTTCCGGTCGAAACGGTGGGTCGACTCGATGAAGCGGACGGTCGCGGAACTGGAGCGCATCACGAGGGAGTGGGTCTGGGCCCCTCCGCCGAAGAAGCGAACCCCCTTCAGGAGATCACCGTCGGTCACCCCGGTTGCGGCAAACATAATGTCGCGCTCTCCCCCTCCGGTTAGATCAGAGATCGTAAATACCTGATCCAGGTCTCGGATCCCCATTCTCAGCGCTTGCTCTGCCTCCTCTTCCGTCTGCGGCTTCAGGCGACCCTGCATGTCACCCCCAATACACTGAAGCGCAGTCGCCGCAAGCGCGCCTTCTCGCGCGCCCCCGACCCCCATGAGGACATCTACGCCTGTCCCTTCGAACGCCACAGCCACAGTAGCGGAGAGGTCACCATCATGAATGAGTTTGATGCGCGCACCGACCCCACGGACCTGTCTCACCAGTTCGGCATGACGGGGTCGGTC
This sequence comes from Candidatus Methylomirabilis limnetica, assembly GCF_003044035.1. Classification (NCBI taxonomy): domain Bacteria; phylum Methylomirabilota (SeqCode); class Methylomirabilia (SeqCode); order Methylomirabilales (SeqCode); family Methylomirabilaceae (SeqCode); genus Methylomirabilis (SeqCode); species Candidatus Methylomirabilis limnetica. Next base: position 48,805 of record NZ_NVQC01000009.1, on the reverse strand, counting down.
AAGAATGACCACCGTGAGATCCTCCACGGAACAGTTCATCGCTTCGGCGATGGCGTGAAGATTCTTCTCAGGGGGTGCGGTGATGTCGATCACCCCAGCCGCCTTAGGCCCGACGGCGATCTTTTCCATGTGGGCATCCGGCACCTGGCGCAGCGACCCCTTCTCAGCGACGGCAATAACAGAGATGGCATTTGGACGGCCACGGGCCACGATCGTCCCGCTTTCAACGGCGTCAAGAGCTACGTCCACCTCAGGAGCGTCGCCCTGGCCAAGGATCTCTCCGACATAGAGGGTTGGCGCCTTGTCGCGCTCACCCTCACCAGTAACGATAGAACCAGTGAAGCTGATGTTATCGAAGGCGTGGCGCATTGCATCGATCGCAGCCTGTTCAGCCGCGCTCGGATTGCCTAACCCCATCCAGCGAGCTGACGAAATAGCGGCCATTTCGGTCGCCCGCACCAACTCAAGCGCCAGGTTTCGGTCCATTATATCTCTCGTCCCGATTCCTTAAAAAATAGCGTTCGGCAATCAGCCCTCAGCGGTCAGCCTCGGACAAACCCCCTGTGTCCCCCCTTTGCGAAGGGGGGGGTTGGGGGGGTTTCATGTGCCGTAGACCGGGCACGCTCCACACCCCTAAAATCAATAGAAGTATAGGAAATACGCGGGATCGAGTCAAGCCTAACTTCTGCAGCTTCACGGACCCTCATACAGTATAGTGGGGGCTAGCGCTTTGGATGCTCTAGCAGGTCGCAGAGCGCGAGGCGGATGAGATCGGCGGAGGCTCCGGCGATTTGGATGGTTTTTACACGGGCGTGCTGACCGGCGGCAATTCGAAGGCGGGAGACCGGCAGGTCAAGAGCCTTGGCCAGCAGGCGGAGGCAGGCCTCGTTCGCCCGTCCATCTACTGGCGGGGCGTTTACCCGAAGCCGCAGGATACCGTCGGCTTCGCCGACGATCGCTTCGCGGGACGCCTTCGGCTGAAGATGGGCACGAAAGGAGGCGGCCTCGCCCTCCTGTCGAACCAGAATCATTACTGAAGCATCGAGGCCACCTCGCGGAGGGAGGGCACAAGCCACTGCTGGATAAACTGGATCGCCAGGATAGCTACGATGGGAGAGATATCGATCCCCAATCGCCACGGTGGCAGTAATTTCTGAATCGGCTGAAGCACCGGGTCGGTAACACGGCAAAGGAATTGGACGATCGGGTTCCAGGGGTCTGGGTTGACCCAGGAGATGACCGCCCGGATGATGAGGACCCAGGTGTAGAGCCCCAGTACCTGGCCCAGAATGGACGCAAATGCATCAATGAAGTGGGCGACGAACGGCATGGTGATTATCTCCTGCCCAGTTCCCGGGATCGAATCGTGGCCGCCTCTACCGCCTCTATCAGGGTCCCGCGCAATCCGCCGCGCTCCAGGACATGCAGCCCGGCAATGGTCGTCCCTCCGGGAGAGGCGACCATATCCTTCAGTTCGGCCGGATGACGACCGCTCTCGAGGACCATCTTTGCTGCGCCCAGGACGGTTTGAGCGGCCAGCAGTCTGGCGACATCCCGCGCAAGCCCCATCTTCACACCGGCGTCAGCCAGCGCCTCGATAAACAGGAACGCGTAGGCTGGGCCGCTGCCGCTCAGTCCCGTCACGGCGTCCAGGTGCGTCTCATCAACCACGACCGCTTTGCCAACCGCGGCGAAGATCGCCTCTGCACACTGCAGGTCTTCGGCTGTCGCATGCTCACCCTTCGCGATCCCGGCGGCACCGGCCAGAACCAGGGCCGGCGCATTGGGCATGGCGCGAATGATCCGCGCCTTGGCGGGCAGGCGCTCGGCGATGAAGGCGATCGTGATGCCAGCGGCAACCGAGATGATCGTCTTGGTCTGATCCACGGAAGCGGCGATCCCCTTCAGCGCCGTCTCCATGTCCTGGGGCTTGACGGCCAGAACCAGGATCGAGGCCTTCGTGGCCACATCGCGGCCCTCGGTCACCGTCTGGATGCCGTGGCGCTGGTGGATCTGCTGTCGTTTCGCCTCGACGATGTCCGAGGCAATGATCTGGTCTGCAGCCACCAGCTTAGCTTCGAGCAGGCCGCGGATTAACGCCTCGGCCATGTTGCCGGCCCCGATGAACCCGATGGTCAGACCTTGTAGCATGCCGCGCTCCTTACGTCCAAAAGGCCTCTCGTCTTATAGCGTCAAACGCTGCGAGAGTCAAGGAGATTTGCCCACCAACTACTCCTTGCGGGGATCGGCAAAGTACGGTATATGGTGGGGACAGCCGATGCGAGATGCGGAAGTCTTGGCGGAACGCCCCATGGGGCCATGCCGCATCCCGGCACACGAAAATGCAACTTCGCCCCCCATCCTCACCTTCCCCCCCGGATCGAGTCCGGGGCAGGCTCTCATGGGGGGAAGGGACACCTCACGCGAGCTCCTCCCCCCTCGGAGGGGGAGGATACAGGTGGGGGGGGATTTTCAAAGGAAGAGTGATTGATGCGACGTGTTAGAGTACGGGTACCGGCCTCAACAGCGAACCTTGGACCAGGGTTTGACACGCTAGGGATGGCGCTGAGCCTGTACAACGAGGTAGAGCTCAGCGACGATGGCGAGGGGCTCCAGCTTCAAGTCGAGGGCGAGGGGAAGGCTGAGCTGGAGCGGGCAGGTGAGCGGAACCTTGCGGTTCGAGCAGCGCAGGAGACGCTACGGGATTTGGGCCTCCAGCCTTCCGGCCTGCGGGTGCACCAGATCAACCGGATCCCGCTGGGGCGCGGCCTTGGCAGCAGCGCCGCGGCCTGTCTCGCCGGGATCGCCGCCGCCGCCCGTCTGGCCCGCGTCGAGCTCTCGACGGATGAGCTTCTCGCTAGAGCGCTGCCTTTCGAGGGGCATCCAGATAACGTGACGCCAGCCTTGATGGGAGGCCTCACGGTTTCTGCCATCGTAGAGGGTCGCGTAGTGGCCGCCAGGGTCCCCGTTCCCGCTCACCTGAAGGCGGTGGTCGTGATCCCAGACCTCAAACTCGCCACCAAGCGCGCGCGGGAGGTGCTCCCCAAGCAGGTCCCGTTTGCTGATGCCGTCTTCAACCTGACCCGCCTGGCCCTCCTGCTCACGGGCCTCGCCACCGATCGCCTGGAACTGCTCGCACCAGGGACTGAAGACCGCCTCCACCAACCCTACCGGGCCGCGCTACTCCCGGGAATGGAGGCGATCCTGGACGAGGGACGGCGGGCCGGGGCGCTGGCTACCTGCCTGAGCGGCGCGGGCTCTTCGCTGCTCGCGCTCACCAGCGGGGATGGTGAGGAAATCGGCCGACGCATGGGGGAGCGATGGCGGCACGAGTTCGGGATCGAGAACCGCGTACGCCTTCTGGAGATCGACCGCCAGGGCCTCGTCTACCTTGAGTGAGGTGCCGGAGTTCCCGTCCGAGGCAGGCGCATGGCCGTCGCCGCCTTTGGCTGCAGGAGGCCGATGCCCCTGTCGCTTGGGTGGGGCGTAACGACGCGCATCAGCCGCTCGCGACCTTTGGGCGTCGGCTTGAGCGCCTCGCTGGGTGCGAGACCTTAGAGACGAGAGGGAATTTCTCTGGATGCCTGATGGATTCAACGGCTAAATCCACATCGAGATCGGGCCAATACAGGTGGTGAGGATGCGGTCGCTCAACGTTCAGCACCTCTGATACCGATGCATCCTTGAACCAAGGAAACTCTTTGAACGGGACGAAGAGCTCCTCGTCGGCCAGCAGCAGCCAGAATCCATGCCTCGAGATATTCGTTACCTCAGTGCCTGAAGTGTTTTTGCCAAGCGTTGCAGATTTCATCGCTGTGCTCCTCGATGAGCGTTTGCGCCGTCCTGAGTTGCCTGGCGATCATACCACAATTCTGCGCCAGTTCGATCTTCGGTTCCAGCCAGAACTTCGCCTCCCCACGTCCACAATGAACATGAACGTGCATTCGGTGCTCCTCGCGGGAGAAGAAATAGAAGCGGAATCCCCCAGCTCTGAATATTGTCGGGCTCAGGGATATCCTCCGTTGATGTTCAGCGCCTAGCGGCTGCTGGGCCGAGATCAAGTTAACTTTCCGGAGCTGCCCACACGATATTGAAAAGACCGGGGCCCGCGGTTACACCTCCGTGAGCTGTTTGCCGTGCTCACGGTAAATGCGCTCGCGGTTGCACACGGAACACTGAAAGATGTGGTACTTGCCTGGCGGGAGAGAATGCACGCTGGGATCAAACTGGAACATGACGAGGCTCGAGAGAAAGGCTCGACCGACGCCGATTCGACGCTTACCCATATAGCTCATGCGACGATGCTTCCTCGACTGCACGGTGGGAGCCGAGGCGCCCGTATCCACTTCGGGATCGCCACACTTCTCGTTCGCGCAATAGACTTCCAGTGATTCCGGATTCATTCCCTCTATCCTCCTGCTTCCCCTAACTACTAGAGATGGCGCTCCGAAATCAAGGTGCCTAAACTATTCAGTGAGCCGCGTTAGACGGCTGCTTATACCGGCGGTTTATCCCTCTAATAACTCGCAGCCCGTCCTGGCGGCCGCCTGGGAGCATGAGCAGTCAAGGGTTGCGCTCATTTTACACTGACAAATCAGGAAGGCTGGTCCCGCGCCAGTCCTTACTTCTTCTCTTGCGCAGCCTCGACGCCGACGATCGTGACGTCGAAGGTCAGGATCTTGCCCGCCAGGGGGTGATTGGTGTCCAGGACGACCGTCTTCTCCTTGACCTCTTTTACGAAGGCCTGCATGGGTTGCCCGTCCTTACGTTGGGCCACAAGATGGGCCCCGACTGTCTGTAATTTCTCCGGAATTCGTTCTTTGGGAACCTCGACGACGGCTTCGGGCCTGATCGGTCCGTAGGCCTCTTCGGGTCGGATCACAACGTGCTTCGCGTCACCTGTGCGCAGGCCGATTAGCGCCTTCTCCAGCCCTGGGATGATCTGCCCCTGCCCGTGGGTGTACGCCAAGGGCTCCTTCCCCTTGTTGGTATCCAGGAGTGTGCCCTTGTCATCGGTCAGCGCGTACTCCAGCTTCACGGTGGAGCCGTTCTCAATCGCGAGATCGCCAGTCTTGGTGGCCTTAACCGGCGCCGTTTCGGGCGGCACGGTCGAGCTGCCTGAACCTGGGCTGCATCCTGAAAGACTCGCCGTCAGGGCAAGGATCATCACCAGGGTAGTCGTAAGCGTCGATACGTATCGGGTCCCCTTCATGCTTCATCCTCCATGGGTGTGACACAGCCAACTGAACCGCTCACGCGTCTGCCTGCGCCACGCGACGCGCGGCAGACAGGTACCGAGGCATAGTACGCCTCCGAGCCGCACGGCGCAACCGAAAAGTCTCACCACGCTCGGCACTGGAATTGTTTGACGAATCCGCTCCTTTGCGATATAGTACCGTGAATTCATGAGGTGATTGACTCGTGCCGTTGCAGCTTGACACGCCGCATCTGTTAGAACGGCCCCAGCAGGTCCGCAGCCGGTTTCCCTTCGGGCTCTGACCTTTCGCGCGCCTCCCCATACTGAGTTTTGAGCGTACGTTACGTTTTCCGCATTCGTGCCGCCCACTGCCGGGCACGGCGCAGTCTATAACCGCATCGAAGAAGGCACATTATGTCACAGCAGCGTACCGATCTCAGGAATCTGGCCATCATCGCGCATGTGGACCATGGCAAGACAACGCTCGTGGACGCCATGCTGAAGCAGAGCCATATCTTCAGGGACAACCAGGTGATGGTTGAACGGGTTATGGACTCTAACCCTCTGGAACGAGAGCGCGGCATCACCATCCTGGCCAAGAATACCGCCGTCACCTATGGGAAAGTGAAAATCAACATCGTGGACACGCCAGGGCATGCCGACTTCGGGGGCGAGGTCGAGCGGGTCCTGAACATGGTGGATGGGGTGTTGCTGCTGGTGGATGCCGTGGAGGGGCCGATGCCCCAGACCCGGTTCGTTCTGCGCAAGGCCCTGGAGCTCCATCATAAGGTTGTGGTGGTTGTCAACAAGATCGACCGTGCGAACGCCCGAATCGACTACGCGACCAACGCGACTTTCGATCTCTTCATCGAACTTGGCGCAACAGAAGACCAGACGGATTTCCCGATCGTCTATACGGACGGCCTCCGTGGTTTCGCTGGGCTTTCTCCAACCTCACTGGCCCCTGACCTGCAGCCCCTGTTCGAGACCATCCTCAGCTCCCTACCTCCCCCCATGGTCGAGCGGGATGGTCCCACGCAGATGCTGGTCAACCTCCTGGCCTATGATGATTATAAGGGCCGGATCGCCATCGGCCGCCTGTACGCCGGCCGTCTGCGCCGAGCTCAGGAGGTCATCCGGATCGCGAAGGATGGAACTTGCTACCCCGGTAAGATAGCTCAGCTCTTTGTGCATCAGGGGTTGGACCGAATCGAGGTCGAGGAGGCGGAGGCGGGTGAAATTGTGGCGGTGACTGGCCTTGCGGAGATTGGGATCGGGGAGACGATTGCCGACAAGGATAACCCTATTGCCCTTCCCCCGCTCCTGGTAGACGAGCCGACTGTACAGATGACCTTCAGCGTGAATACCAGCCCCTTTGCGGGACGGGAGGGGAAGTGGAGCTCTAGCCGCAGCCTCCGCGAACGCCTGTTTAAGGAGCTCGAGCACAATGTCAGCCTGAGAGTCTATGACACAGAGACCCCCGATAGCTTCCTGGTGGCTGGACGCGGCGAGCTACATCTGGTCGTCGTGATCGAGACGATGCGGCGCGAGGGGTATGAACTGCAGGTCTCGAGACCCGAGGTCATCTTTCAGACCGATTTGCAGAGCGGAGAGCGGTTGGAGCCGTTCGAACGGGTCAGCATCGAGGTACCGGAGGAGCAGTCCGGGTTGGTGATGGAGATGTTGGGGGTGCGGCGAGGGCGTCTGCAGGATATGCGTATTGGTGACCAGGGCTTCGTCCACTATGAGTTCATTGTCCCCACGCGAGGGTTGCTGGGATTTCGGCAGGCGTTCCTGACCGCGACGCGCGGGACCGGGCTGCTCAACAGCCTGTTTCACGCCTATGAACCCATGGTTGGCGAGATCCGCGGGCGTGACCGCGGGTCGCTGGTCGCGTGGGAGGCGGGGATCTCCACGTCTTACGGCCTGGCGAGTGCGGAGGCGAGCGGGATCCTCTTCATCGGACCAGGGACCGAGGCGTATGAAGGAATGATCGTCGGCGAGGCGGCAAAAGAACGAGACTTAGAGGTCAATGTCGCGAAGAAGAAGCACCTGACGAACATGCGAGCCTCGACCTCCGATATTTCCGTGCGCCTGACACCGCCACGCCAGATGAGTCTCGACAATTGCGTCGAGTATCTGTCCGAGGACGAACTGCTGGAGGTCACACCGAAGAGTCTACGGCTACGCAAGAAGGTATTAGATAGGCATGGTAGAAAGCGGGTGAAAGTCGCGGGTCGATGACGCGCTGACCCCACCCGACACTATGAGTTCGGGTGGGGTGGTGGTTCTTCGGCGGGAGGCGCGCCCACTACAGGTTCACTCTCCTCGGTCGGTAGGGCACCCTCTTTCTTCCCCATCTTCTTTCGGAGCTTCTCCTCCTTTTTGGTCTTGCGTGCGGTCTCCTTTCGCCGCTTCTCCCCTCGGTACGGTTGGAACTTTCCCGCCATTCACTTTCTCCTTTCTTAGATCGCTTCCTTCTCTTGCGCAGCCTCGGACGAAGCCGCAAGTACTATGGGACAGCCTACGCTTTCGAGATAACGATGTCAAGGGCCTTGAGTGGCGGCGCACCTTGACAGCGTCTGGCGCCTATGACATCTTTCAGTCGTGATGCAGCAGATCGATGTGCTTCAAGAAAAGGTGCGGGGTCTTCCGGATGCGCCGGGCGTCTATCTGTTTCGTGACGGGCGAGGCCATGTGCTGTACATCGGTAAGGCCCTATCGCTGAAGAAGCGCGTCTCCTCCTACTTCACGGAGGCGCCGGACGTACCAGAGCGGTCCCAGATCCGGATCATGATGGAGCAGGTTGCCGATCTGGAGTTCATCATAACGGCAAATGAGCTGGAGGCTCTCATCCTGGAAAGCAACCTGATTAAGAGTCACAAGCCCCGCTACAATATTGCCCTGAAGGATGACAAACATTACCCCTTCCTCAAGCTCGACCTGAAAGAGCCGTTCCCCTGGGTGCAGGTGGTCCGACGGATCAAGGACGATGGCGCGCTCTATTACGGACCGTATGTCCCGACGACCGCGATGTGGGACGTGCTGGCCCTCGTGAATAAGACGATCCCCCTCCGGAAGTGCCGGTCAATCGAGGGCCGACGGCTCTGCCTCGAATATCACCTGGGCCGCTGCGCGGGTCCGTGCGAGGGGCTGATCGATGGGCCCGCGTACGGCGAGCTGGTGGATCAGGCACGACTGCTGCTGGAGGGAAAGGATCAGGACCTGACACAACGACTTGCCAAGCAGATGCGTCAGGCTGCCGAGGCGCTTCAGTTCGAACAGGCGGCGAAATACCGCGACCAGATCGCCTCGCTGCGCCAGGTGTTCGAGCGCCAGCGGATCATCTCGCCACGGGGCGAGAATCAGGATATCTTTGGCCTCGCAGCGGAAGGGGGGGAGGCCCAGATCCAGCTCTTCCTGATCAGGCGAGGCAGACTAATCGGCCGCGAAACCTTTACCTTTGAGCTGAAAGCCGAGACCGCTGGTGACCTTTTGTCCTCGTTGATCAAACAATTCTACCTCGGCGCACGGGACATCCCTCAGGAGATCCTGCTGTCTCACCCTCTGGAAGACGCCCCGCTTATTACGGCGTGGCTCGACTCCAGAGCGAATCGCCGCGTGCAGTTGCTGGTCCCACGGCGCGGGCGTAAGGTGCGGCTCGTCCAGTTGGCGATGACAAATGCGCAGGAGGCCCTTGCGCTGTCGCTCCGATCCTCGCAGAGTCGCGCGCAAGCCCTGAAGGAGCTGCAGGAGGTGCTGGATCTCCCGGCCCCGCCCAGGCGGATCGAGGCCTACGACATCTCGAACATCTCGGGAACGCTGGCGGTCGGCTCCCAGGTGGTCTGGGAGGATGGCAAGCCAAAGAAATCGGCTTACAAGCGCTACAAGATCAAGACGGTACAGGGGCCGGATGACTTCGCCATGCTGGCCGAAGTGGTGCGGCGGCGGCTGAACAAGGCGGAGGAGATGCCGCTCCCCGACCTCATCCTTCTTGACGGCGGCCGCGGTCAGCTCAACGCCGCGCTCGGCGTAGTGAGGGAGCTGGGGCTGCATTCGCTTCCGATGGTGAGCCTGGCAAAGGAGGAGGAGTTGGTCTTTCAGCCGTCCAGGTCCACACCGATCGCACTCCCGGAACGGTCCAGGGCCAGGCAACTGCTTCAGCAGATCCGCGACGAGTCGCATCGGTTTGCCATCACCTACCACCGGGCGCTGAGGGGCAAGTCGGCGATCCGCTCGTTACTGGACGATGTCCCCGGGATCGGGGCCAAGCGCAGGCGCGCGCTACTCACCCAATTCGGGAGCCTTCGTCGCCTGCGCGAGGCCAGCATCGAGGAGCTGCGGCACGCCGCCGGGATCTCCGAGTCGCTGGCCACAACCATTCATGATGTCGTCGGTGCCGTGAGCGTGTAGGATCAGGAGGGGCAAATTAGCTTTCAGTCCCCTCTCCCCATGGCGGGGAGAGGGTGAGAATGAGGGAGGATATATGTTACGTGAAGCGATTAGCACTGAACGCGCACCACAGGCGATCGGACCCTACGAGCAGGCCATAAAGTGGGGTGGCCTGCTTTTCACTTCAGGGCAGATCGCGCTTGATCCGGTTACCGGGACGCTGATCGACGGCGACATCTCGGCTCAGACCCGGCAGGTTCTAGAAAATCTCAAGGCGGTCCTGGAGGCCGGGGGCAGTTCCCTTAATCATGTGATCAAGGCGACTGTTTATCTCACCGATCTGAACAGCTTTGCAAAGATGAACGAGGTCTACGCCGAGTACCTGGGCAACGTCAAACCCGCCCGCTCCACGGTCGGCGTGGCTAGCCTCCCCCGTGGCGCCAGCGTCGAAATCGACCTGGTGGCAATCACACTGTAAATGTAACTACTTAGGTAGATAGACTGTAGGCTTTTAGACTGTAGGAACGCGCACAGATGAGCCAAGCGTTTTTCGAATGCGACGCGAAAATGATGGAGACCGAAAAGGTTCTGGACGCCTTTTGATTCGGTCCATACGCAATGGCTAACAGCCTTCAGCCTATAGCCTAAACACCTGAGTGTTTACCTATAAGTCTTCGTGGTGCTGTATTACCTGCTACGCGACAGGATCAAGCCAGAAAGTGGCAGCCTTGTCCTCCCGTCTCCCATGAATATGTGGGGGCTCACCACGATCACTGGGCACAAAGAAGAAGGGAATGAGGGCATCACCGTAGTCCGATGCTAAAGTTCGGTGTAACTGGGGGTCAAGAGTGAAGCGGGGCAGGGCGGGCTTGCGGTTGGGAGGGGCTACGCTACAGCCGGCGGCCTACGGCCTCGGCAACGGGGCGTAGCTCGTCCATGAGCTGCTGGAACTTCTCGAGTTTCAGCGACTGCAAGCCGTCCGATTGGGCTTCCTCGGGGTTCGGGTGGACTTCGATGATGAGTCCGTCGGCCCCGCAGGCGATCGCTGCCTTCGCCATCGGCGACACGTACTCCCAGTGGCCGGTGCCGTGACTGGGGTCCACAAACACCGGCAGATGGGTCAGTTTGCTGAGTACCGGGATCGCATTCAGATCGAGGGTAAAGCGCGTGCTGGTTTCGAAGGTCCGAATCCCGCGCTCGCAGAGGATCACATTATAGTTCCCCTCGGCAAGGATGTATTCGGCCGCCATCAGGTACTCCTTGATCGTGGTCGCTATCCCCCGCTTGAGCAGGACCGGCTTACCGACCTCGCCGACCCTCTTCAGTAGGGCGAAGTTCTGGACGTTCCTGGCGCCAATCTGCAGGATGTCGGCATACTCCGCCACCAGCTCGGCGTCTGCGGGATTGACCACCTCGGTCACGATCTTCAGGCCGGTTGCCGACCTCGCGACATCCAGAAGCTTGAGCCCCTCCTCTGCCATGCCTTGAAAGGCATAGGGCGAGGTGCGCGGCTTGAAGGCCCCCCCACGGAGCACCTTCGCTCCAGCCGCCTTGACCGCCTGGGCGGTCTGTAGCATCTGGGCCTCGCTTTCTACGGAGCACGGGCCAGCCATAACTACAACAGCCTGTCCGCCGATCTCCAGATCGCCGACCTTGACAACACTCTTACCGCCCTTGACTTCCCGGCTCGCCAACTTGAACGGCTGCAGGATCGGGAGTACGGTTTCCACCCCTGCCATCAACTCCAGCGATTGCAGGCGGTCCTTGCTCCGCTCGTCCCCAATGGCCCCTATGACCGTTCGCTGTGTACCCTGAATGACATGGGCCTGGTATCCGAGCGCCTCTACACGCTGAATGACTTCTCGGATCTGGCTCTCGGGAGCTCCCGTTTTCATCACGATAATCATGCCCTTACCCTGGCGGCGACCGCTATTCTGGCGAGCGCCCGGTCCAAGGCAGCCCGGGCCCTGGTATGATCGATGGTGTCGTCGCTGAGGCTGCGCAGCCGCTCCTCTGCCCTCACCTTTGCCTGTTCGGCCCTGGCTATGTCGATCTCTTCCGGTCGCTCTGCCGTCTCCACCAGGATGATCGCCTTGTCGGAACGAACCTCGGCATACCCGCAGTTGACGGCAAGAAACCTCTCCTGCTGCCCCTTCTTATAGGAAAGCTCCCCAATCTTCAGCGTCGCCATAAAGGGGATGTGGCCGGGCCACACGCCGAAATGCCCCTCTTGTCCGGGGGCCACCAGCTCTTCGACCTCTTCGCTGATGATCAGCCGCTGAGGCGTCACCACCTCAAGCCTGAAAGTTTGCTTATGCCGCTCTGCCATCACTTCCTCAGAAAACGTCTCTTGCGTCCGTCGCGTCCCAGGGCCCCAAAGGCCATGACGTGACGGCGCTTACGATACTTTACGTTACTTGTGCCCCGCGAGCTTCTCTGCTTTCTCCCGGGCCTCGTCGAGAGTCCCGACCATGTAGAAGGCCTGCTCCGGCAAATCGTCCACCTTCCCCTCAATCAGCTCCTTAAATCCTTGGACAGAGTCCTTCAACTTGACGTAGCGGCCGGGTTGGCCGGTGAACTGCTCCGCCACGAAGAAGGGCTGGGAGAGGAAACGCTGGACCTTTCGCGCGCGCGCCACCACAAGCTTATCCTCCTCTGACAGCTCGTCCATCCCCAGGATAGCAATGATGTCCTGGAGCTCCTTATATCGCTGAAGGATCTTCTGTATCGCTCTGGCCATGGCGTAATGCTCTTCCCCCACGATACGGGGGTCGAGGATGCGCGAGGTGGAGGCCAGCGGATCAACTGCAGGATAGATCCCCAACTCGGTGAGCTGTCTGGAGAGGACCGTCGTTGCATCCAGATGGGCAAAGGCCGTCGCCGGCGCAGGGTCGGTGATGTCGTCGGCCGGTACGTAGATCGCCTGGACGGAGGTAATGGAGCCGGTTTTGGTCGAGGTGATCCGCTCCTGCAGCTCGCCCATCTCCGTCCCAAGCGTCGGTTGGTAGCCGACGGCTGAGGGCATCCGGCCCAGTAGCGCCGAGACCTCGGATCCGGCCTGCGTGAAGCGGAAGATATTGTCAATGAAGAGCAGCACATCCTGCTTCTCCTCATCCCTGAAGTATTCGGCAACGGTCAACCCGGTGAGCCCGACCCGCAGACGCGACCCTGGCGGCTCGGTCATCTGGCCATAGATCAGGGCGGTCTTCTCAATAACCCCGGACTCCTTCATCTCCAGCCAGAGGTCGTTTCCTTCGCGGGTCCGCTCGCCCACCCCCGCGAAGACCGAGATGCCGCCATGCTCCATGGCAATGTTGCGGATAAGCTCCATGATGACGACGGTCTTGCCGACGCCGGCACCACCGAAGAGGCCGGTCTTGCCGCCCTTGGTGTACGGCTCCAGCAGATCGATGACCTTAATACCGGTCTCCAGGATCTCGACCTTCGTCACCTGTTCGTCGAAGGCTGGGGCGGGGCGATGGATCGGGTAGTGCGCCTTCGCGTCCACCGGCCCCATCTTATCCACCGGCTCCCCGATGACGTTGATGATCCGACCGAGGGTGGCTCGGCCCACCGGAACGGTGATCGGCGCGCCGGTGTCGACTACCGGCATCCCCCGGACAAGCCCGTCGGTCGAGGAGAGGGCGATGGTTCGGACGCGGCCCTCTCCCAGGTGTTGGGCCACCTCCAGGACCAGGCGCTCGCTGTAAGAAAAGATATCCTTGGCCTGCTCGCCCTTGACCTCAAGGGCGTTGTAGATGGCCGGTAATGTTCCCGGTTCAAACTCGACATCGACAACGGGCCCGATGACCTGCACGATCTTTCCTGCGCTCATGCTCCCACTCCTGGCCAAAAGTCAGCTATCAGCTATCAGCTATCAGCTCTTAGCAAAAGCGCTGAAGGCTGACAGCTACTTTTACCCACGCGCCTGTCGTAGCGCTTCGGCCCCTCCGACCACCTCGAGCAGCTCTCTGGTAATTCGTTCCTGCCGCGCCTTGTTGAACTGCAACGTAAGCAGGTCGATCATCTCCGTGGCGTTCCTGCTCGCCGCATCCATGGCGGTCATCCGGGCGCCGTACTCACCGGCCAGCGATTCCATGAGCGCTCTGTACACCTGCACCTCGACGTGTTTGGGCAACAGCCCCTCCAGGATCGCCTGCGGCGAGGGCTCGTAGATAAAATCGACGGCGGCAAGCTCCTCTGAAGCCTGCAGCGGCTCGATGGGTAGTAGCCGCTCCACGACGACCCGCTGGGTCGCGACCGACTTGAACTCATTATAGATCAGATGGATCTCGTCCGCCTCTTCAGCCACGTAGGCGTTCGCCAGCTCTTGGCCCAAAGCGGCCGCATGGTCGTACGCCAGCCGATCGAAGAAGCCGATCTGTTCCGATCGAATGGCGTAGGGACGTCGCCGATAGAAATCGCGCGCCTTGCGTCCAACCACCACCAGGGTGACGGTCACCTCGTCAGCCGTTCCCCGAAGCATCTCCAGGGATCGGCGCATGATGTTGCTATTAAACCCCCCGCAGAGCCCCTTATCGGACGCGATGACCACCACGATCTTCCTGCTGGTTTCGCGTCTGCGGAGCAACGGATGATACTGGGGGTCAGCTCTCAGCGCCAAGCTGGCCAGCACTTCCTGCATCTTGAACGCATAGGGGCGGGCCTCCAGGATGCGCTCCTGGGCTCGGCGCAGCTTTGCCGCCGCCACCAGCTTCATCGCCTTGGTGATCTGCTGCGTGCTCTTGACCGATGTAATGCGCCGCTTAATGTCTCGTAGTGTGGCCATGGCTTCACTGAGAGTTTCGGGTTTCGGGTTTCGGGTTTCGGGTCAATTTATACTTCGCACCTCTGATTCCCGACTTGCGCAGGTACGTCATCAACCCACCGATCATCCGACTGATCTCGTCGGCCATGGCTAGCAATTGACCACGCTGGTCCGGGTCGATATACCCCTGATCTCCCGCTACATAGATTTGCGAGACGACCTCACCTGCCGAGCCTTTCGCCACTGCAAGGAACTGCACAAATTCGGCTGTCCCGCTTCTTTCGAAACCTTCGGCGATGTTGGACATAATCGAAACACTGGCCCTTCGAATCTGGTCGCGCAACGCAAAGTCTTTGGCAAACGAACCGTGACCTGAAATCGTGTAGACCTCGCGCGTCAGTTCCCGCGCTTTCTGCCATACCTCGATGTCCTCAAGGCGTTGGAAAGTGGCCATTAGCTAGAAGTTTCGAACTCCGTGTTCCGAGTCAACTCGAAACCCGAAACTCTAAACCCGCAACTCGTCTTTATGCTGCCTTTCGGGCTGCCAGGAACTCAGCCTTGCACTCGGTGATCGCCTGGTCCATCTGGGCGCGGAGGGCATCGCTGAGCTCGCGCTTCTCCCTGATCTCAGGCAAGATGCCTGGATACCGCCCTTCGACAGATTTGTACAATGCCCCCTCGAATTGAGACACCGCTTCGACGGGAAGCTCGTCCAGGTGGCCGGCCGTCCCCGCATAGATGATTAGCACCTGTCGTTCGACCTCAAGGGGCGAGTACTGCCCCTGCTTCAACACCTCGACCATTCGCGCACCGCGATTGATCTGAGCCTGGGTCGCCTTGTCGAGTTCACTCCCAAATTGAGCAAACGCGGCCATCTCTCGATACTGCGCCAAGTCTAACCGAAGCTTGCCCGCTACCTGCCGCATCGCCTTGATTTGCGCCGACCCGCCGACCCTGGAGACCGACAGGCCAACGTTGATCGCCGGCCGAATGCCGGCAAAGAACAGGTCGTTTTCCAAATAGATCTGCCCATCGGTGATGGAGATCACGTTGGTCGGGATGTAGGCCGAGACGTCGCCGAGCTGAGTCTCGATGATCGGCAACGCCGTCAGCGACCCGCCGCCGAGCTCGTCATTCAACTTGGCCGCTCGCTCCAGGAGGCGCGAATGCAAGTAGAAGACGTCGCCCGGATAGGCCTCTCGGCCTGGCGGCCTGCGCAGCAGCAGCGAGAGTTGCCGGTAGGCCTGCGCATGCTTGGACAGGTCGTCGTATACGCAAAGGGCGTGACGACCCGAGTCGCGGAAGTACTCGCCCATGGCACAGCCGGCGTAGGGGGCGATATACTGGAGCGGCGCAAGTTCTGAGGCGGTGGCCGCGACGACAATGGTGTAGTCCATGGCCCCGCACTCCTCCAGCGTCTTGACCACCTGGGCCACCGTGGAGCGCTTCTGACCGACGGCAACATAGACGCAGAAGACATCCTTGCCTTTCTGATTGATGATCGCGTCAACGGCAATGGCGGTCTTGCCGGTCTGTCGATCGCCAATGATCAGCTCGCGCTGGCCACGGCCGATCGGGATCATGGCATCGATCGCCTTGATGCCTGTCTGGAGCGCCTGCTTGACCGGTAGGCGATCCACCACGCCCGGCGCTAACCGCTCGATGGGCCGATACTCGCTTGCGTCGATTGGCCCCTTCCCGTCGATCGGCTGGCCGAGGGCGTTCACGACCCTTCCTATCAGCGCTTCACCCACTGGCACGGAGGCGATCCGGCCCGTCCTTTTCACCTGATCGCCCTCTTTGATCGCCTCGGCCTCACCGAGCAGGACCGCGCCGACGTTGTCCTCCTCAAGATTCAGCACCAGACCAAAGATCTCGTGCGGAAACTCCAGAAGCTCGCCAGCCATGGCCTTCTCCAGGCCGTAGATGCGAGCGATTCCGTCGCCCCCCTCGATGACGGTGCCGACCTCCGCCACATCAACAAGCGCCTCGTACCCGGCCAGTTGTTGCTTGATAATTTCGCTAATCTCTTCCGCTTTAATTTGCGCCATTCCGCTACCCCTTCAGGGTCAGTGGTGCTCGTTCTTCAGTAAGCGCTCGCGCACCTTTTTCAGTTGCGTCCTCAGGGACCCATCGTAGATTGTACTACCGATCTGTGCAACTAATCCGCCCACGATGGCGGGATCAACCCGCGCCTCCAGATAGATCTCTTTCCCTGTCGCTATCCGCAGGCGCTCCTTGAGCCCGTGAAGGATCGGCTCAGACAGCGGCACTGCCGAGGTCACCGTGGCTTTCCCGCGGCCTAGCCGCTCGTCGGTCAGCTCCTCATAGGCGAGGGCGATCTCTCCGAGGTATGGGAACCGTCTCTTCTCCAGGACCAGATTCAGAAATTTGGCGCTGAGCGGCTTTACGCCTATCCCCCCTGCAATCGCTTGCAGGACGCGCCGTTTATCTGTCAGCGGGACGGCGGGGCTCGCGAAGAAGGTGGCGGCCTCACGATTCCGTTTCATGGTCTCCGCAACCGTATGGAGATCGCGCCCAACCGCCTCCAGCACCTGTTGATCGGCTGCGACGTCCACCAGCGCCTTCGCGTACCGCCTGGAGAGGCCGCCAGCCCTCACCGGGCGACCCCGATCTCCGCCGCTACCTGTTCGGCCAGTCGACGGTGATCATCGGCGGTGAGGCTACGGGCAATGAGGCGCTCCGTGATCCCCAGCGAGAGGCCCACCACCTCCTCGCGAAGCTCGATCTTGGCCCTTTTCACTTCCTGCTCGATCTGCGCTTTGGCCTCTGTGACGAGGCGCGCGGCCTCTTCACGCGACACCTTGAGTAACCGCTGCCGTTCCTCCTCCACCTCACGGATCGCCGACTCTCGCATCGCGGCCGCCTCTCGCCGGGTGGCGAGAATCTGCGCTTCGTACTCTTTCTGCGTCTGGGCTGCGGCATCTCTGGCTGTCTTCGCCTCCTCCAAAGAACGCCTGATGCCATCGGCCCGTGTCGCCAGAAACTGAGTGAGCGGCTTGAACAAGAACCTGGACAGCACGGCGATCAAAATGAGAAAGTTCACAGCCTGAATGAGCAACGTCCTGTTCAGGTTGATGATCCCGGGCTGCTCCGCTCCATGGGCCTCCTCTGCGGCCAGGGCAGGGAAGGCCGCGAAGAGCGCCATGCCGAGGAAGCAGACCACCACTGCGATAAGTCGGATGCGATTCTTCGTCATAGCTTCCGATCCTCCGTCCCGGCATTGCTGCTTTGCGAAAACGACGAACGCACAACGAGATACCCGCCCATCCCGAGCTGGACCGCGAGAAGGCCCAGCGCCACCCCAACCAGATTTACAGGCAGGTAGATGATCACGAGGAGGAGGATGATGGCGACTCCGAGGAGTCTCAAAAGAGATCGGGCCCACCAGATCCACTGACCACGCGACCGAGACGCGGGACGCCCCGTGAAACGGATCACCGATAGCACGATGAGCCTGAAGCTCAGCAGGCTTACGATGGCGCCGGCGGCAAAGCCCAAAGCCCAGTCCCACATCCTGAAGAGCCCAAAACCGATGAGCCCAGCCACGACGAGACCCAGCGCGCCCAGCAGCGCGCCTCGGACAAACTGCTCCCGCTCGTTCATACCACCAGTAAAAGAGCGCTGCCGGATCCCTTGAACCGGACCTGGCAGCCCCAAAAACTTAAAGACCATTCAGCTTGCCCGATGGGCCATGATTTGTCAAGCCTTTTTTGGCCCCCCAAACCCGCCCCGCTACACCCTCTCGTACAATCCGTTCGTGGTGAGCCTGTCGAAACACAGACGGAACCCGTTGAAAATATTGACCCTTCGACAGGCTCAGGGCGAACGGGATGTGGAAAGCTATTTAATGGGACGCTACACCAGGCTATCGTGAGTAAGGCGCTTGAAGTGACCCCGGTAGTAGAAGATATCGTCCCCCTCTCCTTCCACCGTAGCGCGATCGATGCCTTCTTTTCTCTGCGAAGGGCTTCATCATGGAGCCCCACATTCAACTACAACCCATGTGGGCCACTGATCATGCAGACAGACTGTCAAGTACATGGTTGGGGTCGATTCCGATCTGGCGCGGGTCCAGCGTAGCCACAATAGCGCGTGAGGGCCGTGTGGGCTGTTCGGCGAGGTCGAAGGGCTTTGGTGGTCGACACGGGGTGCTCCCATCCATGACCAGAAGCAGCGCCGGCTTAGAGAGATCGGCAAGGTTCGGCCGGCTCACCACCCCGATCTCTCCCGTCGAGAGCCTAACACAGCTCCCAACGGGGTAGCGGCCGAGGCACTGGATGAGTCCCCTCACCGCGTCGAGATCGAGGTGTCCTTCAATGGCCAGCCCATACACCTGTCTCAAAGCCTGATGGGGGGCACCCCTTCGTGGTAGACACGATCAGCGGTGATGGCATCGTAGATGTCTACTATGCTTGCGATCAGGCCAAACTGACTCAATTCCTTCCGCCTCCGGCCAGTGGGGTAGCCGCTCCCATCCACCCGTTCATGATGCTCTAAGAGGGGTCGAAGGGTCTCCTCCGGCAGGACGGCGTGCTGCGACAAGTACTCCGCCCCCCGCATGACATGCTGCTTGATAATCTCCCGCTCCCCCGCCTCCAGGCGCCTTGGTGCGTTCAAGAGGTCATGGGGAATCTTCATCTTTCCGATATCGTGCAGTAATGCCCCCAAGCCAAGTCTGGAGAGGGCTTCGCGGGGCATCCCGAGATGCCGACCCATCGCGAGGGCCAAGATAGCCACGTTGACCGAATGGAAGAAGGTGTACTCGTCAAAGCTTTTGAGGCGCGAGAGGCTGGAGAGGGCCTCCGTGTTGCGCAGGACGCTCTCCAGCAGCCCCTCTGAGACCTTACTGATCGCCTCGATGTCGAGCCCTCGGCCTTCCCGCGCATCGCCCATGGCCTGGCCTATCACCACTTTGGCCTGCTTATAGACCTCTTTGGCGACAGAAAGCTCTTCCTCGAACGGGGTCGATGGCTCCTTGCCTTGCGGCGAAGACGCGCGTGAGGACGAGAGGGCTGCTATGCGGGCCGAAGAGGGATCGACCGTACTGACGATGCCGCCTTGAGAGGCGAGGTCCAGTCCCTTCTCCGTATCGATCTCTACGGATCGGACACCACAGGCCCGCAACGCCTCGATATGGTCGAGGCTCTCAACCTGCATCCTATGGCGCCAGAAGGGCGTCTTAATCCAGGACCTATCAAGCCCGACGACATACATCCCGACCCTTAACTGCTCGATCGGAATCTGCTTCCGCATTCACACCCCTCGCCCTTTTCGTCCTTGTACTCCCGACGCTCCGGTATGTACATG
Source organism: Candidatus Methylomirabilis limnetica (assembly GCF_003044035.1). Taxonomy (NCBI): domain Bacteria; phylum Methylomirabilota (SeqCode); class Methylomirabilia (SeqCode); order Methylomirabilales (SeqCode); family Methylomirabilaceae (SeqCode); genus Methylomirabilis (SeqCode); species Candidatus Methylomirabilis limnetica. The sequence goes on along the minus strand of NZ_NVQC01000009.1, from coordinate 29,117 downwards.
CGCCTTACTCAAACCCGTACAATTGGCCCCGCCAGAAGCCCTAAGGTCGCCGGCACTCACTGCGACTCCTGGGCTGCCGCAATCGTGGCGCCACCAACGAGCAGATCGGGCTCCGACGCATCATAGAACACTGCCGCCTGGCCTGGCGCAGGAGCGGGCTGGGCCTGCTGCCATCGGACCCGTATCCGGCCATCGCCGAGGGGCAAGATTGTGGCCGGCATCGCGGCCTGGCGGGAGCGAACCTTCACCAGTACGGGGCGTTCCGGGATCAGGTGATCCCACGCCACGAGGTTGAGCTGCTCGGCCACAAATTCCGACCGCAGCAGCTCATCCATTTTGCCCACCACGACTTCGTTGCTCTTCGGGTCAAGCCGGACGACGTAAAAAGGGCCGCCCCCAAGCCTCAGACCATTCCGCTGGCCTACGGTATAGAGCGCCAGGCCCTCGTGCTGCCCAAGAATCCGACCAGCACGGTCTATAATCGGGCCCGGTCTCAGGCGATCCCCACACTGCTCCCGCAGGAAGGTCCGATAATCCCGGCCGACAAAGCAGAGATCCTGGCTGTCGGCCTTGGCGGCGATTCTCAAACCATGGGCGGCAGCCTGTTCCCGGACCTGTTCTTTAGTCATGTGACCAACGGGAAAGCAGATTCGGGCAAGCTGGGCCTGAGTCAAACTGTACAGAAAATAGCTCTGGTCTCTCTCATGGTCGCTTCCGCGGCGCAACAGGTAGCGACCGCTCTTCTGCTCCCGTTCGACCCGCGCATAATGTCCGGTCGCCAAGCACTCGGCCCCCAGCCCCACCGCCTGCCGGAGCAGAGCGCCGAACTTCAGCAGCTCATTACAGCGCACGCAGGGATTCGGCGTCAGGCCCCCCAGATAGGCGGCCGTAAACTCCTGGATCACCTCGCGATGAAATTGCTGCTCATAATTCAAGACGTAATAGGGGATCCCGAGCTGCGCGGCCACGAGCCTTGCGTCCTCGACATCCTTGACGGAGCAGCAGCGATCGACCCGCTCCAAGCCACTCCCCGCCCCCCCGGGCAAAAGCTTCAGGCTGATCCCGACTACCTCACACCCTTGCTCTATAAGGAGGGCGGCAGCCACGGCACTGTCAACCCCGCCGCTCATCGCTACGACGACTCTCGGCTTACGGCTCATGGAGTGCGTTCCTACCTTTTAGGACCAGGGTGGAGGGCGCACTGTGAGGATTCGCAGGTTAGCATTTGCTTTTACCCTATACCCTAACCCCTACACCCTGTAGTGTTGCAGTGCGGATTCGCTCCACAACCCCCGGCAGGAGGTCAAGGACCCTCTGGATCTCGGCCTCCGTCGTTCCCGCGCCCAAGGAAAACCGAATCCCGCCGCCGTCGGTATCAGGCCTCCGGCCCATCGCGTGCAGCACGTGCGACGGCTCAAGGGAACCGGAGGCGCAGGCGGCGCCTGCGGAGACCTCGACCCCTTCCAGATCCAGCGCAACCATCAGCGAATCCTCCCGAACCTCCTGAAACGAGATGTTAGAGGTGTTGGGCAACCGTCGATCCCGATCGCCATTCCGCCGCGTCCCCGCGATTCGATGCAGGATGCCCGCCTCAAGGCGGTCTCTCAGCATCCCCAGACGGAGGCGCTCGGTCTGCATCGATTCGATCGCGAGCCTTGCTGCGCAGGCCATGCCAACGGCCGCCGCCACGTTCGCTGTCCCGGCCCTCACGCCTCGCTCTTGCTCCCCCCCATGCATTTGGGGGACGATCCTTGTCCCTGGACGGACGTAGAGGACCCCGATCCCCTTCGGCCCGTAAATCTTATGGCCTGACAGGGTAAGCAAAGTTACCCCCTGGGCTTCGACATCGACCGGCAGGCGACCGAACGCCTGGACGGCGTCTGCGTGAAAGACAATTCCGCGCTCACGCGCGAGCTGCCCGATCTCGGAAATCGGAAAGATGACCCCGGTCTCGTTGTTGGCGTGCATCAAGGAGATTACCGTTGTGTCGGTCCGGAGGCTCCCCTTGACCATCTCCGGATCGATCAGCCCCTCTCCGTCGACCGGCAAATAGGTGATCTCGAACCCTTGCTGCTCAAGGGCTTGGCAGGCGCTGATCACCGCCGGATGCTCGACCGCCGAGGTGACGATATGTCGGCCTCGCTCCCGGGCGGCCCAGGCGGCACCCTTGACGGCCAGGTTGTCTGCCTCCGTTCCCCCAGACACAAAGACGACGCTCTCTTTCTCCCGCGCCCCAAACGCTGACGCGATGGTCTCGCGCGCCTCTTCCAGTGCCCGCTTGGCCTCCCTGCCCCGGCTGTGGGTCGAGCTGGCATTGCCAAAGCGCGAATCGAAATACGGCTTCATCGCGTCCAGCACCTCTGGCCGCATCGGGGTAGTGGCATTGTAGTCAAGGTAGATGCCCATCGGCTCCACAAAAAGACGAGTTTCGGGTTTCGGGTTTCGAGTCAACCCGAAACTGGCCTCTACGCCCTATACCCTCGATTTTTCAGCGTAGCCCTATGCCCTGGGCCTCGTCTCCCCGCTTCTGGTTTAAGTGCACAACCTTTGCCTCTTCCCGCCGCATCTCACAACTGCCGTTGAGGGCCGCTCCGTCGCAAACGATCAGGCTTGACGTTTTGATGCTACCGGACACCTGGGCCGTCGACAGGATCTCCACCCGCTTTCTCGCCACGATATTTCCTTCCAGCCGCCCGCCTACCACGAGCGAGCCGACTTTGATGTCCGCCCGGACAGTCGCTGTCTCACCAATGATAAGCAGATCGCCTCCAGAAATATCGCCCTCGAACCGCCCATCAAGCCGGACCGTCCCTTCGAACTGCAAGGTCCCGCTGAAACTGGTTCCCTCACCGAGAAACGCCCGAATATCTCCAAAATTCTGGGGTGGTTTTACTCGCTTCGAAAACACGGTCCCCTCCCCTCACTGCTGCGTTGGCGGATCGTTAGTGAATGCGGTACGTGGCTACTCAGGTGTTTAGGCTGAAGGCTGAAGGCTGAAGGTCCTAAATTATCTCGCAAGGCACGAATCGAGCCAAATGAACTACCCCGCAACAAGCTGCAGGGTATCGTCTTCTGTTCTGGCCCGTCATTCCGTGCTTGACACGCCTGCCCCGCACTGGATACGGGGGAATCCAGTCGGGCCCTCTGGATACCGGCTTCCGCCGGTATGACGAACTCGCGGCAAGCCGCGGGGAATGGACCCCCGGTGGATTCAAGATCTTTTCGGAGTTTTGTATGGTCACGCACGACTTACCCCTAAAAACCTGCAGCCTTCAGTCTATCTACCTATGCAGTACGGTCGGGCTACCTCTTATCCGGCCTCTGAGCAGATCCCTCCGAAGAGGCGGGCGCCTACCACCAAGAGATAGAACGTCAGAAACGGCCACAGCAGGGCTCCCAGAGCCGGGACGGTTCCGATGAATCCTACCGCAATAAACGAGCCGATACTCAGCAGATACGCTTCCACGTACTCGGCGAGCACTTTTCGGATCCGGGACCAGATCGCTGCCGGATGAAGGGCCGCCTCCAGCCGGCGCTCCGCCAGGTAGCACGCAATGCCCATCGGAAGAAAGAATCCGGCTGTGATCCCGGCGAGCATTCCGAGCAGCATAAGGACTAGGCCGAGGCCCAGCGCCACGCCCCCTCGCGCCAAAAGGCCGAAGCCGGAGACGATGAAGAGAAGGGGGATGATCTCGTAAGCCATGCCGAGCATAAATATCAGCAGCCCCTTCAGACATAGGGCCGACCACTGCCTCCACGGCGGCATCGAGTCTGCTTGGGGGACTGTCAGGGTGCCTTGAAAGACCAGCAGCACAAAACCGAGCGCGGGGAAGTTGGTCGCCTGCGCCAGCAGGGACCCCGCAATAGCGAATTCCCGAGTAAGCAGGAAGCCAACGGACACAAAGAGGACCTCCAGAAGAAGCCCAACGCTGCCGCCAACTACGATTTTCGACAGCCACTTCCGATCTTCCAATGGGAAGACCAGCGCCCTCGCCACCCGATTAAGCAAACCCACCCCTGCAATGTTTCACGTGCAACATCCATCGCTCAGTCGCGCCCACAGATCCGCTCATAGATTCTATCGAGGTCCTCCATCGAGTAAAACTCCACCTCGATCGTTCCCCCCGCCCCCTTTTTGCAGATTTGAACCTTGGTCCCGAGCGCCTGCCGAAGGGCGTCCTCGGCTGCCCGGATCGCCGGCTCGCTTGCTGTGGGACGACGCTCCCGGCTGCCAGCCGGTTTCAACCGCCGGACCAGCGCTTCGGTCGCGCGCACGGATAGACCCCGACGGATTATCTCCGCGCGCGCCCTGATCTGGTCGGCCCCCTGCTCCAGCCCCAGTAGGGCCCGGGCGTGCCCTTCCGATAGGACGCCCTCAACCAAGTCGGCCTGGACCTGCTTTGGGAGCTTGAGCAGCCGCAGCGCGTTCGCCACCGACGAGCGATCCCGACCCACCCGACGAGCCACCTCTTCCTGGGTCAGCCCAAACTCGTCCTGGAGCCTCAGGTATGCTTCGGCCTGCTCGATCGGGTTCAGATCCTCCCGCTGCAGATTCTCTATTAACGCCACCTCCAGCGCCTGGCTGTTGGAGAGCTCTTTCACCAAGGCCGGGACCGAGTCAAGTCCTGCAAGCCGCGCTGCCCTCAGGCGCCGCTCCCCTGCAACCACCTCTAACCGACCGCCTTCTCGACGAAGGAGGATTGGCAAGAGCACCCCATGGGCCTTGATGGAAGCTGCCAATTCATTGAGCTTGGCGTCGTTCATAGAGCGGCGGGGCTGGAGTGAGCCCGTCGCGATCTCTTCGATCCGAACCTGTGTCGCCCTGGAGGGATCATCTCCGGGGATCAGTGTCTCCAGCCCCCTACCGAGGGCTCTGCGTTGCACCATCGATGATCTCCTTGGCTAAGCGGAGGTAGCTCTCGGCCCCGGCCGAGCGCCTGTCATACATAATGACCGGTTTACCGAAACTGGGCGCCTCGCTCAGTCGCACGTTTCGGGGAATCACCGTTTTTAGGACTGCGTGGGGAAAGTGACGCCGCACCTCCTGTTCCACCTGCTCGCAAATGTTCAGTCTCATATCATACATGGTCAGGACGATCCCCTCGACCTGGAGGCCGGGGTTCAAACTCACGCGACAGAGGGCGATCGCCTCCATGATCCTGGCCAAACCCTCCAGGGCGTAGTATTCGCATTGAAGCGGGATAAGGACTGAGTGGGCCGCTGCCAAGGCATTGACGGTCAGGAGGCCAAGGGAAGGCGGGCAGTCGATCAAAACGTAGGCATACTCTTCCACTCCGGCGCCCAGCGCATCCTTCAAGCGAGCTTCCCGATGCGGGCTTAAGGCCAGCTCCACCTCCGCCCCGATCAGGCGGTCCCCAGCCGGAATCAGATCCAGCCCAGCGGCCAAGGTTGGCTGCGCCACCTCAGCGACCTTCGCCCCCCCCATGAGCAGGTCATAGGCGGCCGGCTCGGCCCCGCGTGCGACCCCTAATGCGCTCGTGGCGTTGCCCTGCGGGTCAAGGTCGAGGAGGAGCGTCCGCTGCTCCTCCGCCGCGAAAGAGGCGGCCAGGTTCACGGCTGTTGTGGTCTTACCGACCCCACCCTTTTGATTCGCAATGGCAATGATGCGCATCGCTGCCCTTCCTCATAAAAAAGCATTCAGCAATCAGCGTTCAGCCGTCAGCCTCAGACAAACCCCCTCAATCCCCCTTTCGTAAAGGGGGATTGAGGGGGTTTTCGTGCGCCGTGGTGCGGTCGCGGCCGCATGGGGTGTTTCACGTGAAACATTAGGGGGCCATGGAGGGCGATCTATCCAGGATAAGCAGCCGGGTTGGCGGAAACCCCACATCGGGGGCAGGGGCCTCGCACTCCTCCGCCCTCATCCCTAATGCAGCGAGCAACGGGTGCGTGGCCGGAAGCGAGTCGCGAGTCTTTTGCCCCGTCTGTAGAATCAGCCGCCCACTAGGCGCCAGAAGGGGCTCTATCATGCGCACTACATCCGGGACCGGACCAACTGCCCGCGCGAAAGCGAGCGCGTACCTGCCCTGATGCTCGGCATCCCCATGCAGATCCTCGACCCTCGCCTGAATGCAGCGAACCCCGGTAAGCCCCAGTCGTCGAATTGTGGAGCGCAGAAAGGAGGCTCGCTTGCGCCTGGGCTCGAGCAGCAGCATGTCGATCGCGGGGTAGCCTATCTTGAGGACCAAGCCCGGGAATCCCGCGCCCGACCCAACGTCTATGGCCTTCATCAACGGTAAGGGCTCGAAGGCCACCCTGTAGCTAAGGGAGCGCAGGAACCCCTCGCGGATGATGGCTTCCTCAGACCTCAGCCCGGTCAGGTTCACTTGCGAGGCCCATCGTACCAACTCCGACAAGTACACGCCAAAGGCCTCGTCCTGTGCCGGCGTCAGCCTAATGCCGATCCGATCGAGCCCTCGGCGCAGCAACTCCTTGCGACAAGTAACGCTCTGTTGGGCCGCCTGCTCTGGCAAGGCAAAATCCCCCGTCAGGTCTCCTCCAACCCGCCCAGTACGGGCTTCCCCCGCTTCTGCAGCCAGTGCTGCTGACCCACCTGGAGGACGTTGTTTATAAGCCAATACAGCACAAGACCTGAGGGGAACGTCCAAAACATGAAAGTGAACATGATCGGCATCATATACAGCATGAGCTTCGCCTGCTGCGGATCGCCCACGCTAGGGGACATCTTTTGCTGGAGGAACATGCTGGCGCCCATGAAAAGCGCCAAGAGGTTAAATGGGTAGTCCTTCAAGCCCCACACGTCAATCGTGAAAAGCGCGTCCGGTTGCGAGAGGTCACGGATCCAGAGGAAAGGGGCCCGCCACATCTCTACTGAGCTCGAGAGGGCGTTATACAGGGCAATAAAAATAGGGATTTGAACGAGCATGGGGAGGCACCCGCCCAGAGGGTTAATCCCGTGCTTCTTATACAGCGCCATCGTCTCTTGCTGCTTCTTCTGCGCATTGTTTTTGTTCCGCTCCGAAATGACGGCTATCTTCGGTTGTAGGGCCTTCATTTCTTGCATCGACCGGAGACTTTTTGCGGTAAGAGGATGGAGGACAATCTTTTGCAGCAGACTGATCAGGATAATGGCGACGCCGTAGTTGCCGCTGAGGCGATACAGGAAGCGCATGAGGTGAAGCGCAGGACGGGCGAGCGCGTCGAACCACCCAAGGTCCAAGAGCTTACTCAAATCCGACCCGGCGACCTTCAGGTGGTCGACGTCCTTCGGCCCACCATAGAGGGCAAAGCGCTGGGTCAGTTCCCCTCCTGGCTCAAGGATCTGCGTTGGAGCAACGAGAGCAATAATCGGTTGCTCCTGCGGTCCTTTGCGCAGCGTCGCCGCGCTCCCCTTATCCTCAGGCAAGAGCGCTGCGGCGAAGTAGAGGTTCTGAAGGGCTGTCCATGACACCTTCCCGCTATGGGTGGCGACGCCCTGGAGGCTTCCGATGTCGTCCGTCACACGGCGGCCATCTATCCAACTGGCAGACGATAGCACCTGCGCGCGCTGATCGCTGACGTCGCTATAGAATCCTGGGCCCCACGTGAGTTCCGGTGTGATGGTCATCGGCTTCTTGCCGGCGTTTTTCCAGGAGAGCTCAACCTCAACGCGGTAGCTGTTGCCCTTGAAAGTCAGGCGCTTGGAAAGTTGAAGGGGCCCGCTTCCCCGCGAAGAGAATAGAATCGACCCGGTCTCGGACGACGAGCGGAGGTTGATTTGCGCTTTATCGATGTCAAAGTCTAGTGGCGCCGGATCCTCGGAGCTCCCGCTGGACACCAAAAGCGGGCCAGGAAGGTCTTCCTGTGGGGGGGCGACGAGGTTTACCCCCTGCCCATCAGCGACCGGGTACGGCTTGAGCCGCCAGCTCTTCAGCGTCCCCCCCCGTGATGTTAAGACGGCCCTCACGATATCCGTCTCCACGATCACTTCTCGCTCCGGCGCCCTGGGCGGAGCCTTCTGCACGTGAAGTCCGTCTGTGGGAGAAGGGGTTGTGCCCGATGGAGCCGTGGAGGATTTTGCTGCTGCAGGGACGGCCTGCTCGCTCACTGGGCCTGGCGCCTCAAAGGGGGACGGTATGAGGTACTGCCCGGCAAAAAGTATAATGGTCGCAAGGGCGGTCGCCAACAGTGCCCGTACCTGTGTCGTCATGTAAAGCTCCTATTCCCGAAACCGTAAGCCCAAAAGGGTGGCCGCCTATTTCACCGGGTCGTATCCGCCCTGGCACCACGGGTGACATCGGGCCAGACGACGTACGGCGAAAAGCATACCTCGCGCCAGTCCGTAACGGCCGATTGCCTCAGAGGCATAATCGGCGCAAGAAGGGTAGAACCTGCAGGACTGGGGGAGTAGCGGCGATACAATCGTCTTGTACACCAGCAGAATCCCCCTAGCGATGTTCGCTGGCATCATCCGGCCGAACTGCTTCGGAGGCGCTAGGGGGTGAGAGTTTGCACGCATGTTTGAAGAGGTCGAGGATCTGCCATCTCATATCGCGTCGGCTAAGAGCACCAATGCCCTTTTTGGCACTAATCAGAACTTCAATACCCATGGGAAGCTGATGACGATTCAGCCGAAAGGTCTCGCGCGCCATGCGCTTTGCTTTATTCCGAACTGGCGCCGTACCTACGCGCGCCCCAAAAGCTAGCCTGAGCTCTTGTTTTTTAGTTGACGGAAACCCTGCGTAGAGAGTAAAGTAGCCACTGCTACAAGCCCTTCTTAGTCGGGCTGCACGTCCCAACTCCGATTTTCGCATCTCTACCGATCGATCTCTTGCGCTTGAGAGTGATTGGGGTGGCAGCGCTCGGTGGAAGCGTAGGGCAAGCTCACACGGTGAGTCTTTTTCGGCCTTTTGCCCTTCTTCTACTGAGGACCTTTCGGCCATTGGGGGTGCTCATTCGAGCAAGGAAGCCGTGTGTTCGTTTTCTCTTACGATTGTTAGGTTGGTATGTCCGTTTCATGGTGAGTCCCCATTGAACAGTACGGTTAACTCCTCTGTTAACGATGAAAGCAAGCGTCAATATAGCCTGCACCATCCCTGCTGTCAAGCCTAAATAGCGGATGGAGACGACCGCGTTGGCTATTGCTACCTTCTTTTTGCTCTCTTTGATAGGATTTTCTTCTAAGTGTCGATATTTAAAGCTATATAAGTTTTCAACAGGTGTGGACAAGGTGTGTGTAAGTGCGCAATGTTAACAAGCTGTCGTTTTCTGGGGGTCGCCTGTGGAAATCTGTTGACACTGCTAGTACTTGTATAGTTTATTCACAGCACTCGCCGTGGAGTTGACCTTGTGTAAGACGTGTGAATTTGGGTGTCGGCCGGCTTTTCCACATTTCCAGTGCCCCTATTACTACTCCGATCTTTTTATAATCTTATCTACGTATATTTATAGAAGAGTCCTTTAACGCTTTTGACGAGGTGGGGGATACATGCACATTAAGGTGTTGCGTGATGATCTGCTTAATGGTGTCGGGCCAATCCAAGCTGTTGTAGAAACCAAACGAAGTCTTCCCATCCTCTCCCACCTCCTTCTCGAAACTTCCCCTCCATGCCTCTCGGTATTTGGAACAGATTTGGATGTTGGGGTGCGGAAACGAGTGCCAGCGCAGGTGTTGAAGGAAGGATCGATTGCACTTTCAGCGAGAAAACTGTATGAAATTGTTCGCGAACTCCCCGCAACATCTGTAGATCTGACAGTCGACGCGGACCTGACAGCAACCATCACATGTGGAAGCTCAGAATTTAGAATAAAAGGTCTATCACGCGACGACTTTCCTGTAATGCGCGAACCCAAGCAGAAAGGAATTGTTCTTGATCGCCGCCTATTCCGCGACATGATTCGCCGCACGCTATTCGCGGTTTCCTATGACCAAACTCGCTACACCTTGAACGGGATCCTTTTTCGCGTGACGCCGACGGATGTCCGGATGGTGGCCACCGACGGTCATCGGCTCGCCATGACCACCATAGACTGTGACGTGTTAAAAGATGGTAGCCCAATGGAGGCAATTATCCCACGGAAGGCCGCGGCAGAGACGCTCAAACTATTGCGAGAAGAACCCGGCGAGATCACAGTTGAGATCTCAGAGAACCATCTCCTACTCCATACCGACGATACCCTGATTGATGCGCGCCTCATCGAGGGACAGTTTCCTAACTACGAACAGGTCATCCCCGCAAACGCAACAAAAGAGGTCACAGTAAACCGTGAGGCGTTCTTGGCCGGGCTTCGCCGGACCTCCACCGTCTTGGGCGAGCGTGCCCTCCCCACAACAATGAAGCTCACCCCCGGAAAACTCCTCCTTAGTTGCGTGAATCTCGACCTTGGAGAGGCGCGAGAACGCCTCGACGTCGAGTATCAGCACGAAGAGATGAGTACAGGGTTTAACGCACGGTACATCCTGGACTTCCTGGGCGTACTCACAACCGAGCAGGCGACGATCCGGTTGCAGGATCCGCTCAGCCCGGCACTGTTTGCCGGAAAAGACGACAAGCGCTACACTTGCGTGATTATGCCGATGAGGATCTAACGTTCAGTGGACAATAAGGGGAGCATGAGTAGAGAACTGAAGGATCTCAATAACGACGCCGCTGACCAGGAAGCGAGAGACGCGAGCTTCACGCCGTCGACGGCCCCTCTCTCGATCGGCGGCCACCCGCCAGACGCCTACGATGCCTCCCAGATCCAGGTCCTCGAGGGCCTCGAGGCAGTACGGAAGCGCCCCGCGATGTACATTGGCAGCACCGGGCTCGATGGGCTCCATCACCTGGTGTACGAAGTTGTAGACAACAGCGTGGACGAGGCGCTCGTTGGATTCTGCGACCAGGTGGATGTCACAGTTCATTCCGACAACAGCATCACCGTCGTAGATAACGGGCGCGGTATCCCGGTCGATATCCACGAGCGAACCGGCCGACCAGCCCTGGAGGTGGTGATGACCACCCTTCATGCTGGAGGTAAGTTTGACAATTCGGCTTATAAGGTGTCGGGCGGTTTGCATGGCGTCGGCCTCTCCGTGGTGAATGCGCTCGCGGAGCGGCTCGAGGTCGAAATCTGGCGCGGTGGCAAGCGGTATCAGCAACAGTATGAGCGCGGTAAGCCGACGGGCGACCTTGAAGAGGTTGGCAAGGCTCGGAGGACCGGAACCCGCGTGACGTTCGTTCCCGACCATGAGATCTTCGAAGACCGGACGTTTAGCCTGGACACCCTCAGCAATCGCCTGCGCGAGCTGGCGTTTCTCAACAAGGGTCTACGCATTCGGCTAGCCGATGAGCGGATTAACGAGGCGCGGGAGTTCTACTACACGGGGGGTATCAGGTCGTTCGTTGAGCTGCTCAACGAGAACAAAACCTGTGTTCCCCTTAAGCCGATCCACATCGAAGCCCAGCGTGATGCGACCGTCGTGGAAGTGGCCATCCAGTATAACGATGGGTACAGCGAGACGGTCTTCTCCTTTGCCAACAACATCAATACCCATGACGGCGGCACGCACCTGATCGGATTCCGATCGGCCCTGACCAGGACGATTAACAGCTATGCGACATCGCACGACCTGCTGAAGAACTTGAAGGCGACGCTGACCGGCGACGACATCCGTGAGGGGCTAACCGCCGTCATCAGCGTGAAGCTTCCCAATCCCCAATTTGAGGGGCAGACCAAGGCTCGCCTGAACAATCCCGACATGAAGGGCCTGGTCGAAACCATCATCAACGAGAAGCTGGCAGAATATCTGGAAGAGAACCCGGCGATTGGCCGGCAAATCATTGAGAAGGCGACCGAGGCGGCCCGCGCGCGCGAGGCGGCCCGCAAGGCAAAGGAGTTGGCTCGCAGGAAGGGCCCGCTCGAGAGCGATGATCTGCCGGGAAAGCTGGCGGACTGCTCGGAGAAAAACCCTGCCCTCTGCGAGATGTACATCGTCGAGGGAGATTCGGCCGGCGGCTCGGCGAAGCAGGGGCGCGATCGGAGGTTCCAGGCCATCCTGCCGCTCAGGGGCAAGATCCTGAATACCGAGCGAGCGCGGGCCGACAAGATGCTTTCCTCGGCGCAGATCAGGATCCTCATCTCGGCCATCGGGGCTGGGATCGACCCAGAATTCGACATCGGCCGGCTGCGTTATCACAGGATCATCATCATGACCGATGCCGACGTGGATGGGGAGCACATCCGGACGCTGCTGCTGACCTTCTTCTTCCGACACCTTCGCCAGGTCGTCGAGGGGGGCCATTTGTACATCGCGCAACCACCCCTGTATAAGGTGAAGAAGGGGAAGGTTGAGCGGTACTTGAAGGACGATCGGGCGATGGAGGAGTTCCTCCTGGAGGCGGTCGCCGACTCGCTCCGAGTAGAGGGCAGCAACGGTGGAACGGCCTGGACCGGACAGCGGCTCCATGGCATGATGCGAAAACTCATTACCTGGCAGCACTGTCTCCGGGCGATGGAGCGGCGGGGGCGTCACCCTGGCGTGGTGGTGGCCTTGGTGCAGTTGGGTGGTGTGCCCAGGGGAACTCTGAAGGACGAGGATAAAGCGCGCCAGCTTCTGGATCGGCTGCTGGTGGCGCTGATGGCCCAGGCAGAGCGACTAGGCCCGGCCGAGGGAAGAGTGGAGTGGGATGAAGAGCAGGAGGAATGTCGAATCCACCTGTCCTTTGGTAGCAACGGCCAAGGGCAGCGAAGCGTCGCAGTCATAGATCGTGGGCTCATCGGATCGCCGGAGTACCGAGAGCTAGAGACCGCAGCCGCCGCGCTCGCTGGGCTCGGGATGCCCCCGTTTACCGTGGCGGCGGAGGGGGAAAGCACCTCCGTGGAGTCTTGGAGCGACCTGCTCGGCAAGAGTATGGAGCTGGCCAAGAAGGGGTTGGCGGTCCAGCGCTATAAGGGTCTGGGAGAAATGAACCCTGAGCAGCTTTGGAGAACCACCATGAACCCCGAGACCCGGACGCTGCTGCGGGTGGCGGTTGAGGATGCGGTCGCCGCAGAGCAGATTTTCACCACCCTGATGGGCGACCAGGTGGAGCCGCGGCGGCAATTTATTGAGAGGCACGCGACAGAGGTAAGCAGCCTGGATATCTAGTTCGGAGTTCATAGTTCAGGGTTCATGGACGAAGGGCGACCCTTGGTTACCGGCAGAATCGGGTTGGTTTACCATGAACTATGAACCATGAACTATCAATGCTAAGCTGCCATCGCGTGGAGGCCCGGCGATCGGGCCATTTATTTTCTCGTCGAGAGGCGATACCCGCGGCTTGCCGCGAGTTCGTCATACCGGCGGACCCCGGATCTGGGTCCGGGGCAGGCACCGGTATCAAGCAGGCCCGACTGGATTCCGTGTCAAGCACGGAATGACGGGCCAGAACAGAAGACGCTACCCCGTAGCTTGCTGCGGGGTAGTTCATTGTGTGGCTCGTGGAGGAGTGAATGCCTGACGAACAACAAGGCGCGCTAAGCCGAATTGGCGAGGTGAGGCCGACCGACATCCACGAGGAGATGCGCCGGTCGTACATGGACTACGCCATGAGCGTGATCATCGGCCGGGCCCTACCTGACGTACGGGACGGGTTGAAGCCGGTGCACCGCAGGGTCCTGTACGCCATGCAGGAGCTGGGACTCCCCTTTAACCGCCCATACAAGAAGGCGGCCCGCGTCGTAGGTGAGGTCTTGGGCAAGTACCACCCGCATGGCGACACGGCAGTCTACGACACCCTCGTTCGTCTGGTCCAGGACTTCTCGATGCGGTACCCCCTCATCGACGGCCAGGGAAACTTCGGCTCAGTAGATGGCGACGCGCCGGCGGCGATGCGATATACGGAGGTTCGCCTTGCCAGGATCGCTCAGGAGATGCTCCGGGACATCGACAAGGAGACGGTGGACCGGGCTCCCAACTTTGACGACACGCTTCAAGAGCCAACGCTCCTGCCGGCGGCCCTTCCAAACCTGCTCGTCAATGGCTCTTCCGGGATCGCAGTCGGGATGGCCACCAACATCCCGCCCCACAATCTTGGCGAAACCGTGGACGCCCTCCTGCTACAGCTCGATGATCCCGAGGTGACGCTGGATCGGCTTATGGAGGTGCTGCCTGGACCAGACTTTCCAACGGCCGCGTACATCCACGGCAGGCAGGGGATCCGGGATGCCTACACGACGGGCCGAGGCCTGATCCGGATGCGTGCGAAGGCGTTTGTGGAGAAGGGCAGGGGCGGCCGGGAGAGCATCATTGTCTCGGCGCTCCCGTACCAGGTGAACAAAGCCAAGCTGATCGAGCGGATCGCCGAGTTGGTTCGGAACAGGAAGATCGAGGGGATTTCGGATCTACGGGACGAGTCGGATCGCGAGGGGATGCGGATCTTCATCGAGCTCAAAAAGGACCAGATGGCCCCGCCGATCCTGAACCAGCTCTACAAGCACACCCCGATGCAATCAACCTTCGGTGTCATCATGCTGGCCCTTGTGAACAACCAGCCGAAGGTGCTGACGCTGAAGGAGATGCTCCATCACTTTATCGAGCACCGGAAGACCATCGTCATTCGCAGGACGCGCTTCGACCTCCGGAAAGCCGAAGAGCGGGCCCACATTTTAGAGGGGTACCGGATCGCGTTAGACCATCTGGACGCGGTCATCGCCCTCATCCGCCGGTCCCGGTCGGTGGACGACGCTCGCACCGGCCTGATGGACCAGTTCGGGATGAGCCAGATCCAGGCCCAGGCAATCCTCGATCTTCGCCTGCAGCGCCTGACACAGCTTGAGCGGCAGAAGATCCAGGACGAGTACAGCGAGATCCTCGCCACGATCGAGCGTCTCCGAAGCATCCTGGCCAGCGATGCCCTGGTTCGCCAGATCGTCAAAGATGAACTGCTGGTCGTGAAGGAAACGTATGGGGACCCGCGCCGCACGGAAATCCTGGAAGAGACCGCCGACATCGAGCTGGAGGACATGCTGGCCGATGAGGAGATGGTGATCACCATTACGCATGGCGGCTATATCAAGCGGAGCAATCTCAACGTCTACCGGAGCCAGCGTCGAGGCGGTAAGGGGACGACCGGCATGGCGACCAAGGAAGAGGACTACGTGGAGCACCTCTTCGTCGCCACCACCCACAGCTACATCCTCCTCTTCACCAACCAGGGGAGGGTGCACTGGCTCAAGGTCCACGAGCTGCCCCAGCTCGGACGGGCCGCAAAGGGCAAGGCCCTCGTCAACTTCCTGCAACTCGGAGCCGGCGAAACGATGACGACCGTAATTCCGATCCGCCAGTTTGAGGTTGATCGCTACCTTCTGATGGCAACCAAGCGCGGGATCATCAAGAAGACCGAGCTCAACGCGTATGGCAACCCGCGCGCGGGGGGCATCATCGCGATTACGCTGGATGAAGGGGACGAGTTGATCGCGGTCCGCATGACCAAGGGAGACGACGAGGTTCTGCTCGGGACTAGACGGGGGATGGCGATCCGGTTCAAAGAGGAAGAGGCCAGGTCGGTGGGCCGGGCGGCCCGAGGCGTCATCGGGATCTCCCTTGAGGAGGGCGATGCGGTGGTCGGGGCCGAGGTGGTGGCCCCGGGAGCGGCAGTCCTTACGGTGACCGAGCACGGTTATGGCAAGCGGACCGAGCACGAAGAGTACCGGCTGCAGGGCCGAGGCGGCAAAGGGATCATCAACATTCGGACCACCGAAAGAAACGGCCCGGCGGTCGGGGTGATGCAGGTACAGCCCGGCGATCAGATCATGATGATCTCTCAGGAAGGAAAGATTACGCGGATGCGGGTGGACGAGATCAGCCTCATCGGCAGGGCGACCCAAGGGGTGCGGCTCCAGGGGCTCACGCCCAGCGATCGCGTGGCCGCAGTGACGCGGCTGGTGAGCGACGAAGAGGGCGAGGTGGAGTCGGAGGGGCCGGAGTTCCCGCCCGAACCGGAACCGGAAGCGGGTCCGCTCGACGAGGCTTGAGAGATGCCGGGGGGCGTGGTATAGTGCAACGTTATGAGTTCATAGTTGGTAGTTCGTAGACAAAACCAGCACAGGCAGCTCCTCTCCTGACTGTGAACCATGAACTCTGAACGAGGGATGCCGTGCTGGATCTGAGATTTATTCGTGACAATGTCGAACTGACGCGCGAGCGACTTGCAGCCAGGGGCGCTGCGCCCTCAACCCTTGACGAGTTTGTTCAGCTCGATGCTGAGCGGCGAGCCCTGCTCGCCGAAGTGGAAGGGCTCAGGCAGAGGCGCAACGAGTTGTCTAAAGAGGTTGCCGAACTCAAACGACAAGGTAAAAGTACAAGCGATGTTGTCGCGCGGGTGGTCGTGGAAGCGCCGCTTCTCACTGGTCTGGAAAAACAACTCAAGGAAAAGGAAGAGCTCTTACAGGAGGCGGCGCTGTTTCTCCCCAACCTCCCGCATGCTTCCGTCCCGATCGGGAAATCGGCCGAAGATAACGTTGAAATCAGGCGATGGGGAATACCGCGCCAGTTTGACTTCGCACCAAAATCTCACTGGGAGCTTGGGGAGGCGCTGGGGATCCTGGACTTCGAACGGGCGGCCGCAATCGCGCAATCGCGCTTTGCCGTCCTCAAGGGAGTTGGGGCCAGGCTGGAGCGCGCACTAATCAGTTTCATGCTCGACCTCCACGGAAAGGAGCACGGCTACACGGAGATCTTCCCGCCATTGCTGGTGAACGCCGATGCCATGCGCGGGACGGGCCAACTCCCCAAGTTTGGTGAGGATCTCTTCAAGACCAAGGACGAGGGGCTCTACATGATCCCGACTGCAGAGGTCCCGGTGACCAACCTTCACCGTGAGGAAATCCTGCCGCCCGGAACGCTGCCCCTGTCTTACGTCGCCTCTACCCCCTGCTTTCGGCGGGAGGCGGGCTCCTACGGCAAAGACACTCGGGGTCTCATGCGGCAGCACCAGTTCAACAAGGTGGAGCTGGTGAAGTTCGCGGAGCCCGAGCGCTCCCATGACGCGTTGGAGGAGATGACTCGACACGCGGAGACAGTCCTTCAGCGACTGGGCCTGCCTTACCGGGTGGTGGTCCTCTGCACGGCCGACCTGGGGTTTGCGGCCGCAAAGACCTATGACATTGAACTCTGGATCCCGAGTCAAGGGGCGTATCGGGAGGTCTCGTCGATTAGTAACTGTGAGACGTTTCAGGCGAGGCGGGCCAACATCCGCTACCGGCCTTCGCCCAAGGCGGTGCCGCAGTTTGTCCATACGCTGAACGGATCAGGGGTCGCGGCGGGACGAACCTGGCTGGCGATCCTGGAGAACTTCCAGGAGGCGGATGGGACGGTGGTCATACCTGAAGCTCTCCGACCCTACCTGGACGGGCTCGAACGGATCAGGAAGTAGTTAATAGTTCATGGTTCAGAGTTCATAGAACGGAAAACGATCTGCCTTAAGAACAGGAATCATCTATAAACTACGAACCCTGAACGATGAACCCGTGGAGGGGTGGCCGAGTGGTTGAAGGCGGCGGTCTTGAAAACCGTTAGGTGAAAGCCTCGTGGGTTCGAATCCTACCCCCTCCGCCAACAAGAAGCTGTCCGGCTATCAGCGGTCAGTCATCAGCAAAAGCTGAAAGCTGATCGCTGAAAGCTGTGCGCTGGTTCTACCGGAGAGGTGACCGAGTGGCCGAAGGTGCTCGCCTGCTAAGCGAGTCTGTGCCGAAAGGTGCAGCCCGGGTTCGAATCCCGGCCTCTCCGCCAACAAGAAGCAGGGAAGCTGTCAGCAATCAGCCATCAGCAAAAACTGATAGCTGTGCGCTGGTTCTACCGGAGAGGTGACCGAGTGGCCGAAGGTGCTCGCCTGCTAAGCGAGTCTGTGCCGAAAGGTGCAGCCCGGGTTCGAATCCCGGCCTCTCCGCCATCACTAAAGCTGATGGCTGAAAGCTGATCGCTGTAACTCACGGAGAGGTGCGAGAGTGGTTGAATCGGGCGGTCTCGAAAACCGCTGAGCGGGTAACTGCTCCGGGGGTTCGAATCCCCCCCTCTCCGCCAACCCAAACAAGCAGGTTCCGAGTTTCGAGTTTGGAGTTTCGCGTTGGCCCGAAACCCGAAACGCAAAACTCTAAACGTACTTCGCGGAGAGGTGCAGGAGCGGTTTAACTGGCACGCCTGGAAAGCGTGAGCGGGGGAAACTCTGCCCCGGGTTCGAATCCCGGCCTCTCCGCCAAACAAGAAGCTGTCCGGCTATCAGCGGTCAGCCATCAGCTAAAGCTAAACGCTGAACCCTGCTTGACTGAGGAAACATGGAAAGCGCTCTGATCACCGGTGGCGGCGGTTTTATCGGGTCGAATCTGGCTCTGGAGTTAGAGAGGCGATACCCGGATATTCGGGTCACCATCATCGACGATTTCCGCTCCGGCGAGTTCAGCAATCTGGTTGGGTTTCGGGGCGACTTGGTGGCGCAGGATCTCGCGTCGTTGGACCTCCTCAGCCGATTTCGGCCAGGTGAATTTCAGGTGGTATTCCACTTGGCTTCAATCACCGATACAACCGTCACCGATGCGCGGCAGATGATCTGGAGCAACGTGGAGGGCTTTCGGCGGGCGGCGGAGTTCGCGCGTCTCTCCGGGACGCCCCTGATCTATGCCTCCTCGGCCGCTGTCTATGGTGTCTGCCGCTCGGGCCGGATGCAGGAGGACCAGGCTGCCCGCCCTGCCAACGTGTATGGCTTTTCGAAAACGCTCCTGGAGAATCTGGCTCGGCGCTACACTGATACCTCAGGAGGCTGTAGAGCCGTCGGGCTCCGGTATTTCAATGTGTACGGGCCAGGCGAAGTCCATAAAGGTGCGGCGGCCAGCATGATCTATCAGTTGGCGGAGCAGATTCGAGCGGGCAAGCGGCCGCGGATCTTTAAATACGGAGAGCAGCAACGTGACTTTGTGTACGTCAAAGACGTAGTGGAGGCGACCCTGCTGGCCGCAGAGGCTAATCATAGCGGCGTGTATAATGTCGGCTCCGGGCGTCCCACCTCGTTCAACGAGGTCGTTGCGCTCCTGAATAAAGCCCTGGGGACTGACCACGATCCCGACTACTTCGATAACCCGTACCCATTCTATCAGCCGCACACCGAGGCCGACGTGACTCGCGCGCGCGCGGAACTAGGATATGTTCCGAAGTATCCGATCGATCGAGGGATTGCAGAATACGCCAAGCGGTTGATGGAAGCCGGCCTGATGCAGCATGAGTTGTCATGAACAGGAATAGACTTGGCCGTGCTAGATGGGGAGTTAGCGGTGCCCTGTACCCGCAATCCGCTCTAGCGGGATCGAATCCCCGCCCGAGGTTTAAAGCCTTCGAGCGATGACCTGTGATCGTGGTGACGATGGTCGAGTCCCGCGCAAGGAGAGTTTGTGAACCCCGCCAGATCCGGAAGGAAGCAGCGGTAAACGAACAGGCTCCTGTGCCGCGGGGAAGCTCGGCCGTAGCCTCGGTCACGGGTACAGCCCGGCAGCCGCGATCGACGGCGGGTGCACGGCCAAGAAATGCAGGGTAGAGGGTAAAGGGTTTAGGGTTTAGCAAGGCAGACACCTTCTGAGCCCTATCCCCTACCCTCTCCACCCTAGACCCTAAACCCTATACCCTGGATCTCAGATGTCATATCTCGTTCTCGCCAGGCGATGGCGACCCCAGAACTTCGATGAGGTGGTGGGCCAGCAGCCGGTCACGCAGACCCTGAAGAACGCTATCACCAAAGATCGCGTTGCGCACGCCTTGCTCTTTACGGGTCCGCGCGGGGTCGGGAAGACGACGACCGCCCGCATCCTGGCGAAAGCCCTGAACTGTGAGCGGGGCCGTACGCCCGATCCCTGTAGCGAGTGCGCGAACTGCACTGCGATTGCGACGGGCCGCTCACTCGACTGCCTGGAGATCGACGGCGCCTCCAATCGGGGGATCGACGAGGTCCGGGAGTTGCGTGAGATCGTGCGGTATGCCCCGTCGCGCGACAAGCACAAGGTAATCATTATCGATGAAGTCCATATGCTGACCGAGCCGGCCTTCAATGCGTTACTGAAGACGCTTGAGGAGCCGCCCCCCGGGGTAGTCTTCATCATGGCGACCACTCATGCGCACAAGATCCCGCCCACCATTCTCTCGCGTTGCCAGCGCCATGACTTTCGGCGGTTGGGACCAGGAGAGATCCTCCCGCGGCTTCAGCAGATCGCTCGCGAGGAAGGGGCTACCGTTTCGGACGGCGCCATGATGGCAATTGCCCGCGCCGCAGAGGGGAGCCTCAGAGACGCCCAAAGCCTTCTGGACCAGGCCATTGCCTATAGCGGCAATGAGGTGAGCGAGCTCGACGTCGCGGTCGTGTTGGGGCTGGTGGAAGGGGAGCTGCTGGCGCAGACTACCCAGGCGATCATCGAGCGTGACAGCAGCCTCGCCCTGGCGGTGGTTGAGTCGCTCAGCGCCCGGGGAGACGACCTTCAGCGGTTCTGCCAGGAACTGCTGGCTCACCTGCGCGACCTGATGGTCTCGAAGGTGAGCAAAAACCCCACCCCCCTACTTCAGTTGAGCCGCGTGCTACCGGAAACGGTTCGCTCGCAAGCCGAGGCCATGACACTCGCAGACATCGAAACGATTTTTCAGGTCCTGAGCCGGGCCGAGTTCGAGATGCGACGTGCTCCCCAGCCGCGATTTGTCCTGGAGATGGCGCTTGTCGAGGCGACAGAGGCCCGGTCGCTGCAAACCCTTGAGGTGCTCCTGGAGCGCCTGTCCACCCTGGAGGAGAAGTTGCTGACCGGGCGGGCAACCGGCCCGGGGCCATCGCCGACCCCCGTGTTTGCCCCCGCCCCCGCTACTCCGCCCCCCGCCCCCCGCCCCCCAGTCGAAGCACCACCCCCTCCTCCGGCCGACAGCGCCAAGAGTCCGCAGGAAGGCTGGGCCCGCACCACGCGGCTGCTGGAACGGAAGAAGCGGTCCCTCGCCGCGTTGCTCACCGCGGCCAAGGATGTGACGCTTGAGGGAGGCAGGCTCATTGTCATGCTGGAAAACGGGACGACCTTTGCGCGATCAACGCTGGACGACCGTGAAAACCGGCGTCTTGTGACCGAAGCCGCGTCCGAAGCTTTTGGGCGGCCCCTGACGGTTGAGTTTCGATTCGGCAGTCCAAGCAAGGTGCCCGCGAGGAGCGATTCGGCCGGGCTCACCACAGGCCAGGGCGAGTTGCGTCAGCCTCCGCGGTCTGGCGAGGCTCACCGCGAAGCACGGGACACCCAACAGACGACCGTCCCGGAGCCGCAGATGGCGCAACCCGATCAGGAGGCGCTGCGGGGTCATCCCCTGGTGCAGCGAGCTATGGAGCTATTTGACGGCCAAGTCGTTCGGGTCAAAGCGAAACAGCCCGAATAGGGCGTGACAGGAGAATAAGATGAAGAACCTCGGGAACCTGATGAAGCAGGCGCAGCGAATGCAAGCTGAGGCGGAAAGGATTCAGGCGGAGGCTGCGACGAAACGGGTTGAAGGGACCGCAGGCGGCGGGATGGTCACCGTCGTATGCAACGGTCAGGGCGTGGTTGTCGAGGTGAAGATCGATCCAGAGGTCTCCGGCCCGGATGAATTGGAGATGCTGCAGGACCTCGTTGTGGCGGCGGCGAACGAGGCACTCCGAAAAGCTCGCGAGCTGCTGAGCCAGGAGATGGGTCGGCTGACCGGCGGGTTGGGACTGCCCCCGGGGCTGGTGTAGAGCAGCCGTGGCCCGCTATGCCCCTACCCTGGTTCGGCTGATTGGTGAGCTGGTCCGCCTTCCCGGCATCGGCCCCAAGACCGCCCAACGCCTGACCTTCCATCTCCTCAAAGCCACCAAGGAGGAGGCGGTGGCGTTGGCCCAGGCCATCATCGAGCTGAAGGATCGGATCCAGAGCTGTGCGGTCTGCTACAACATCTCTGAGAGCGACCAATGTAACATCTGCTCCGACCCAAATCGAGACGGATCGGCGCTGTGCGTGGTGGAGGAGGCGAACGACCTCTGGGCCATCGAGAAGACCGCGAGCTTCAAGGGGCGGTACCACGTGCTGGGAGGGTCACTTTCGCCACTGGAGGGACGCGGCCCTGAACAGCTCACGGCCAAGGCTCTTCTGCAGCGCCTGGAGGGAGGGGAGGTTAAAGAGGTCATCCTGGCCACGAATCCGAACGTCGAGGGCGAGGCGACAGCGATGTACCTCTCGCGCCTGTTGAAACCGTTAGGCGTTCGGGCCACGCGAATCGCTCGCGGCCTACCAATGGGCAGCGACCTGGAGTACGCCGACGAGGTAACCCTTTCCAAGGCATTGGAGGGGCGACGCGAGATCTGACGCTCGCGGAGTAGAAAGTGGTTGCTCACACTCATCGGGTGCGCTAAATTACAACAACGCTTTCAGCTGTCAGTCTCTGGCTGATAGCTGACCGCTGAAAGCTGTTCTTAAAGCTGTTATTGATCCCGGGTAGCTCAACGGTGGAGCGAGCGGCTGTTAACCGCTAGGTTGTAGGTTCGAGTCCTACCCCGGGAGCCATTTTATTGTTATCGAAAATTGACTTGCTGGTGTAGCACATCCAACGCTTCTTTACACATTCCGTTCGCCCTTGCCTGTCGAAAGGGTGAAGTGTTTCAATGGGTTCCGTTCATGGTTCGACCAGCTCACCACGAACGGAACGTAAAAGTATTTATGATGCACGACACGAAGGAGACCCGATGCCTCAGCATAGAGCGTTAGAGCAGTGGGTGGATCAGGTGGCGAGTATAACCCGTCCGGACCGCATCCATTGGTGCGATGGGTCAGAGGAGGAGTATCAGGTCCTGATTGAGGGGATGCTACGGGATGGGACCTTGATTGGACTGAACCATCAGCGCTACCCCGGATGTTACTTACATCGGAGCCATCCGTCGGATGTCGCCAGGACCGAACACCTGACCTTCATTTGTACGTCTCGAAAGGAGGACGCCGGCCCCACCAATAACTGGATGGAGCCCAAAGAGGCGCGAGCGCAAGTCGGGAAGCTCTTTGAGGGCAGCATGAAAGGCCGGACGATGTTTGTCGTCCCCTATCTTATGGGCCCGGCCGGCTCTCCCTACAGCAAGATCGGCGTGGAGATTACGGACAGCCCCTACGTCGTCGTCAACATGCGGATCATGACTCGCATGGGAAAGGTCGCGCTTGAGCGGCTTGGCGAATCAGACAGTTTTGTCCGTGGCCTGCACTCGCTTGGGGACCTGAGTCCGGACCGCCGTTTTATCCTTCACTTCCCCGAGGAGCGTCTCATCTGGAGCATCGGGTCAGGGTATGGGGGCAACGCCCTGCTGGGAAAGAAATGCCACGCCCTTCGTATCGCCAGTTGGATCGGTCGAGAGGAGGGCTGGTTGGCTGAGCACACCCTGATCATCGGAGTGGAAGATCCGTCAGGGCAGGTCACCTATATGGCGGCCGCCTTTCCGAGCGCCTGCGGCAAGACCAACCTGGCAATGCTTGTCGCCCCTCTCCAGCTCTCGGGCTACAAGGTGTGGACCGTGGGCGATGACATCGCGTGGCTGCACGTCGGGCCCGACGGTCGGCTGCGAGCCATCAATCCGGAGGCCGGGTTCTTCGGTGTCGCGCCCGGCACCAGCGTTAAGACGAATTCGAACATGCTGGCGGCGATCGACAGAAATGTGATCTTCACCAATGTGGCCGTGACGCCGGATGGCGAGCCATGGTGGGAGGGAAAAGACCCGACACCACCCAATGGTCTCGTTGATTGGCAAGGTAATCCTTGGACGCCGGGGGAGGGGGCGGCCGCACATCCTAACTCGCGTTTCACTGTTCCCGCCAGGCAGTGCCCGTCGATCTCCCCTCACTGGGAGGATCCGGAAGGTGTCCCGATCTCGGCGATCATCTTTGGAGGACGCCGGGCTCGGGTGGCGCCACTCGTCTACCAATCATATAGTTGGCAGCACGGTGTCTTCGTCGGGGCCGGCATGGCCTCTGAGACTACAGCCGCGCAGTCAGGCGCGGTCGGGGTCACCCGGCGCGACCCAATGGCGATGATCCCATTCTGTGGGTATAACATGGCCGACTACTTCGCCCACTGGCTCGACATGGGCCAGCGGATCGCCCACCCTCCCGCGATTTTCCACGTCAACTGGTTCCGGACCGATACACAGGGCCGCTTCCTCTGGCCCGGCTTTGGCGAAAACATTCGCGTCCTCAAGTGGATCCTGGAGCGAGTTCAAGGTCAGGGCAAGGCCGCCGAGACTCCCATAGGTTTCGTTCCCACATCTGATGCGTTGGAGATGGATGGGCTCAGTTTGCCCGCTGGCGCCATGGATGAGTTGTTGAGGATCGATGCCGATGCCTGGGCTGCGGAGCACGCGGAACAAGGTCTGTTCTTCGACCGGCTTGCCGCGCGGCTGCCCGTCCAGATCCGGCAGGAGCATGACATGCTCCGCCAGCGGCTCAGCCGCCTCAGCGCCACGTGAACGCCACCGAGCCGCCACACGCCCGTAGTCGCCAACCCCTCCGGCGATTTTGGCTCGAATTTGCCCCTTAAACGCAGAAAGAGGATTGTAAGTGGGATCCCACGAGCCACCGAAGAACTGGCGGTACTCAATATCCAAGATTCATGGCGGTGAAAGCCCGGAGCAACTCGTAGGACTCGGGATAGCTTGATGCCTGGAGGGAGATAGTGGAAGAGCAGTTTGTCGCTATCACGCTTCACCGGATCGCCGGCCAGATAGTCTGCGGCGCCGTCACACTGGCCAGACAGCCGGATCGCTCCTGGTTGGGAAAGTGCGGCAAGTGCGGGGAGGAGTTCCGACTGGAACCGGATGCCCGGTTCGAGGGGCAGGTTCGTGCGATGAGGAATTAACCGATGCTAAACATCGAGCTGAAAGCGCGCTGTGAAGATCTCGCAAGACTTCGGGAGAGTTGCGAGTCGCTTGGGGCAGAGGGTCAGGGGCCGGAGCGACAGGTCGATACCTATTTCAGCGTGAGCCATGGCCGCTTCAAGCTCCGGGAGTCGTCAGAGTCAGGGGCCGAGCTGATCTATTATGCCCGAGGCGATGTTGCCGGGGCGCGGGAAAGTCACTACGATCTCTATCAGGTAGAGGACCCTGAGGGTCTCAAGGCGATACTCACCAAGGCGCTCAGTGTCAGTGCAGTGGTCACGAAGCGGCGCGAGACCTTTGTGATCGGTAATGTCCGGATCCACCTCGACAAGGTGCAGGGGCTGGGCGGCTTTGTTGAGCTTCAAGGGACTGTCGATCACTCGGGAGAGCTGCCGTTAGTCGCCGACGAGGTCCAAGGGATACAGCGGGCGCTGGGGATCGATCCGCAATCGCTCGTCAAAGAGTCCTACGCTGCTCTTGCCGGCAGGGCGGAGGTGACGCAAGGGCCTTGCGCCAATTGACCAGAGTGTCTGAATTGAACGACACCTGGAAAGATTATGTTATTGCGACCTATCGCCTGGCCGCCTCGGGTGATCTGGCCAAGAAGGCCGAGACGATCGCGCTGGGCATGACCGTCGGCAGTTGGACCGGCCTGCCGGCTGCCCGGCAGGAAGCGTTGGATCGCCACGCCGGTCGAGTGGTGACGGTGGAGGGGAACCTTATCCGTATCGCCTACCCGCTCACGAACCTCACACCAGACCTCCCGGCGCTGCTCACCTGTACCTTCGGCAAGCTCTCTATGGATGGCAAGATCCGCCTGGTGGACCTTACCCTGCCACCCCACTTCGCCGCCGCCTTTGCTGGGCCGAAGCTTGGGGTGGAAGGGGTACGCGAAAGAACCGGGGTTCACGGTCGGCCGTTGCTTATGAGCATCTTCAAGTCCTGCCTTGGGCTTACACTTACTGAGCTGGCCGAGGGGTTCTTTCCGCAGGCATTGGGCGGCGTGGACCTGATCAAGGACGACGAGATCTTCTTCAACGACTCGGAAGCGCCATTTGAGCGGCGCCTGGAGGCGTGCCTGCGGGCGGGCGAACGGGCGCGGCGGGAGACGGGCCAGGCGGTGCTGTACGCCATCAACCTTACCGGTCCCGTCCATCAGTTGCCCGAGAAGGCCCGACGGGCCGTGCGCCTGGGAGCGAATGCCCTGCTCATCAATGTCCTACCCTACGGATTTGACCTCTTGCAGCGGCTGTCCGAGGACCCGGAGATTACCGTACCACTTGTGGCCCACCCGGCGCTGGCTGGGGCCATGTACCCCTCCGGCGACTACGGCATCGCTGCGCCACTTCTGTTGGGGACGCTGATGCGTCTGGCCGGGGCCGACCTGGTCCTGTTCCCGTCCCCTTATGGCGGGATGGCCTTGGAACGGTCCGAGGCCCTGGATCTGGCCTCGCGACTCAAGGACAAGACCCGCCTCCCCTGCCTTCCGGCTTTTCCTGTGCCTTCAGCGGGGATTCACCCTGGTTTGGTGCCACACATTATGGACGACTTCGGCTTCGACGTCGTGATCAATGCCGGCGGCGGCATCCACGGTCATCCGGGCGGTGCGGCTGCGGGCGGGCGGGCCTTCCGCGCGGCGATAGCTGCTAGCGTAGCCGGCGTTCCCTTGGAACAGGCTGCCGCAGGAAGCAGCGATCTTCGGGCGGCCCTTGACCAGTGGGGTAGCGACAAGGCCCGAATCCCGAAAGAGTTTCCGATATGAGCAGACAGGTGGTCATCTTCTGCGACTTCGATGGGACAGCCGCCGAGCAGGAGGTCATCGTGTCCCTCTTTAAAGCCTTTGGCCAGCCAGGATGGGAGGCGGTGCGTGACGCGGTGATCAGTGAGACGTTGAGTGTACGTGAGGGGGTTGGTCGCCTCTTTGCCCAGATCCCTTCGCACCGCGTCCCAGAGATGGTGGCGTATGCTCGGCGGAACGCCACGCTACGATCAGGATTTCGGGAGTTTATAGAGTACTGCCGGGTCCAGGGCCACCGATTTTTGCTGACCAGCGGAGGGATCGATTTCTACATCTACCCCCTCATGGAGGAGCTCCTGCCACGGGACCAGATCTACTGTAACGAGAGCGACTGCAGTGGCCCAACGGTGCGCATCCTCTGGCCCCACGGGTGCGACGAGCACTGTCTGGCCGACTGCGGGATGTGCAAGCCCAGCATCATGCGCCGCTTTCCATCGGAGCAGTATCGCAGGGTGGTGGTGGGAGACGGGATCACGGACCTGCCCGCGGCCAGGTTGGCCGACATGGTAGTGGCCCGCGATCTGTTGTCCGTCAAGTGCCGGCAGGCCGGGATTCCCTATGAGCCCTTTGAGACCTTCTATGATGTCATGACGGTACTCGACCGTGTGGAGGCGGAGGTGTGCGGATGACAATGGCGCGCCTAGCCACAGAGCGGGCTCTGACAGCTCTGGTTGAGATTACGGCCAGCTTCTCCCGGAGGGGCTGGTTCCCCGCGACCAGCGGCAACCTCTCGGCTCGGGTCAGCGCCCCGGGCGATCCACTCTTGCTGGTCGTCTCCGCCAGCGGTCGGGACAAAGAGGCGATGACGGCGGCCGACTTCCTCCTGGTGGACGGATCGCTTCAACCAGTGGGGCCCGGAGTTCAGCCTGTGGTGAGCAACGTCGAACCACGCCCGTCGTCTGAGACGGTGGTTCACGCCCGCATCTACGAGGCCACCGGGTGCGGCTGCGTCTTACACGTGCATACGGTGTGGAACAACCTGATCGCGGAACTGTTCTCCTCCCAGGGTGAGGTTGTGCTCCGGGATCTTGAGATGATCAAGGGGCTCGACATCTGGGAGGAGGGGACAGAGGTCCGGGTTCCTATTGTGGAGAATCTTTTTAAGCTACCCGTTCTGGCAGAGGCCGTGGTGGAGCGGACTACAGACCCGAGGGTGCCAGGTATCCTGATCCGGCATCATGGACTGTACGCCTGGGGTACGAACCCGTTCGAGGCCAAGCGGCACGTGGAAGCCTTCGAGTTTATGTTTGAATACCTGCTCCGTCGGTGGACTGTAGGGGCAGGCCTTGTGCCTGCTCAGAAGGGCGACCACAAGGATCGCCCCTACGAGCTGGCCGAGGCAGGGCAAGGGGGCATCGTGGGAGGAGAAGCATGACGGCGATCAGGCTGCACCCCGATAACCGGCGCATCGACGCCCCGGCGGAGATGGCGAGCTTTCTCGACGACGAGGGCCTCGTCTACCGCAACTGGGATGTGTCGAAGCTGCGAGGTGAATTGCGGGACAACTACGCCCTGACCGAGGCCGAAAAGGCGGAGATCCTGGCGACGTTTGAGGGCGACCTGGAGACGCTCAAGGCTGAAGGGGGGTATGTTACAGCCGACATCGTCGTCCTCTGGGAAAAGACCCCCGACCTGGAGACGTTGCTCGACAAGTTCAGACGGGAGCATCACCACACTGAGGACGAGGTGCGGTTCGTGATCGACGGCCACGGCATCTTCACGATCCGCGGGCGGAGTGGCTGCTACTTCGACGTAAGGGTAGACCCAGGCGATCTGATCACCGTGCCTGCGGGTACCCGTCACTGGTTTACTCTGGCCGAGGATCGGCAGATCAAGTGCATTCGCCTCTTCCAGGACCCTGCCGGTTGGGCGGCCATTTACTGACCCGAGAGACCCCCTCCCCCAGCACCCATGCTGACCCGGTTTTGCAGCGGGATATGCAGTGTGCTAGCCTGTCTTTGTGTGAGGTCGGATTGGGGGTAAATGATGAGCGAAGAGGCGAAATTTACCATTGAGGTGATCTGCCCCTGCTGCCAGGCGAGGCTGATCGTTGACCCCGAACGTGGCGCCGTCTTGCGTCATGAGCTGCCACCCAAAGAGGCGATCGTCACAGACCTGAGGGCCGCGGTCGAAGAACTGAAGGGCGAGGCTGGCCGGCGGGAGGCGCGCTTCAAGGAGTCGATGGAAGCGGAGAAAGAAAAAGGAAAGCTGTTGGAGCGGAAATTCACGGAGTTGCTCAAGAAGGCGAAAGACGAACCCATCGCCCGGCCCATTCGGGACATCGACCTGGATTAGTAGTTACTCAGGTGTTTAGGCTGAAGGCTGAAGACTGAAGGTTCTAAATTATGGCTCTTCGCGTAATCGAGTGGGTGAATTTAACATGAAATCCTCTGTAAGCCTTGTGGCATCTGGTAAAATCCGGTCTGCACCCCTTGCAGAAAACGGGAGGATTTCTCAATGGCTATTTCAACCAA